>CAZVSL010000454.1:0-5438 GCA_964629935.1 uncultured Calditrichaceae bacterium
CGCGTACCAAGCTTCTCGCAAGTATATTGCTCATGACCAGTCTTCTACTGGCGTCGAATTATACTTTTGTTCTTGGCATCGTAGCCGTGTGTGCCCTGGGAATCTGCATGAGTCAAATACCAGGTCATTTCTTCCTGAAAAACCTGAGGCCTTTCGTGTGGTTGTTCATCATAACATTTCTCATCCACGCATTGACGACACCGGGCACAGCCCTGATCACGGCGCCCTTTGTTGCCGTGAGCGTGACGGAGCAGGGGCTATGGAGCGCAGGAGTTTATACAATTCGCCTCGGCTTGCTCATAATCACAGCAGCCTTGTTAACGTTGACGACTGCCCCTATAGACTTGACTGACGGCCTTGAGCGATTGTTGTCACCTTTGAAGAGAATACGAGTACCGGTGCATGAATTTGTTTTGATGGTAACCCTTTCATTACGATTCTTGCCGATTTTGCTGCAGGAAGCGCAACGGCTGCGCAACGCCCAGGTGTCACGCGGCGCATCTTTTGAAGGCAATCTGATGAATCGTATCAAAAACATTGTGCCGATGATTGTGCCTCTTTTTATTTCCGCCTTACGCCGTGCTGATGAGCTGGCCATTGCTATGGAAGCGCGCAACTACGCAGGAGGAAGCGGCAGGACAGTTTATCGCAAGTTAAAGATGACTCTGAAAGACTATTCGGTTCTCACAGGCGCTGTAATGCTGCTCATGCTCAGTGCAGGGTAGAGCCCACGGCCGTGTTTCTATGCGTAATATCAAGCTGGTTCTTGAGTACGATGGTGGACGTTACAACGGCTGGCAATGGCAGCCACGCGCTCAGACCATTCAGGGCGAGTTGCAACGTTCTTTGAAAAGCTTGTTGCAAGAACCAGCGAAAGTGATTGCTGCAGGCCGGACTGATACGGGCGTTCATGCGCTCGGTCAGATTGCTACTTTCAAGACGGAGAGCGAACTATCCTTGAGTTCAGTACAAATGGGCTTGAATTCTTACTTGCCAGCCGATATTCGCGTGTTATCGGCCCATGAGGTGGACAGCTCGTTCCATCCGCGGTATGATGCTGTGAGCCGGCTGTATCGATATGTCATCAGCAAACGGCCGCGGGCAGTCGGACGGCAATATTCCTGGCACTGCAAGTATCGCCTGGACGTTGGCAGCATCAGGGAGGCCTCCCGTCGCTTGACGGGCTCACACGCTTTTACAGCGTTTTCAAAAATAAACGAGGATGAGCCACACTACTTGTGCGATGTCTTTTCGATTGTGTGGCAACACGATGAACGCAGACTTTGCATGGAGATCTGCGCCAATCGGTTTTTGCACAATATGGTGAGGATCATAGTTGGCACAATGATTGAAGTCGGCCGCGGCAAATTAACCCCCGATGATGTTGCGGAGATTCTGCAGCGAGGAGATAGAAAACGCGCCGGCAGCGCGGCGCCACCACAGGGACTGTTCCTGGTGCAAGTGAATTATTAACTGGACGTTAACATTAACTCAACAATTGTAAGGAGATGGCCATGAAGTTCTTCCTAGACACGGCAAACATCGATGAAATCAAACAAGCGGCCAGCATGGGCATTCTGGACGGCGTCACCACAAATCCGACGCTGGTTTCTAAGGAGAACCGCAAGTTTAAGGATCTGTTGCTGGAGATTTGCGAGGTCGTCCATGGCCCGGTTAGCGCTGAGGTTGTGGCAACCGAGTTTGATGGCATGGTCAAAGAAGCCAGGGAATTGGCAGCACTGCATCCGAACATTTATGTGAAAATCCCCATGATCCGTGAAGGCTTGAAAGCAGTCAAGACGCTCACAGAAGAGGGCATCAAGACAAACGTAACCCTTTGTTTCAGCCCGAGTCAGGCCTTGATGGCAGCAAAGGCCGGCGCCAGCTTCATCAGTCCGTTCGTCGGCCGGGTAGACGATATCAGTGGCGTGGGTATGGAAATTATCCGTGACATCCGCACCATATACGATAATTATGGCTTTGAAACAGAGATCCTGGCTGCGAGTCTGCGGCACCCGATGCATGTTGTAGATTCCGCCCTCATCGGTGCGGATATCGCCACCATGCCTTACAAAGTATTTGACCAGTTGTTCAATCATCCCCTGACTGACATTGGTCTGAAAAGGTTTCTGAGCGACTGGGAGAAAGTAAAAGACAGAGTTTAGCGGAAACCGGGAAAGACAAATGAGTAAAAAAGTGTTGTTCGTCAGCCTGACCATCCTGTTTTTCTATATCGGGTGTGATCACAGGCCTGATGAGGCGAGTATTGACGATCTGGATTTGGCTGCGCTGAATGCAAAGACAGTTTCTGCGCAGCAGGACGATCGAAATGACCAGATCACAGATAGCCGCCAGAACGCCATAACCAGAGCAGTAGAACGCGCGAGTAAGGCCGTATGTGGCATTAGTGTAACTCAGATTCGTGAGGCCAGACGGGGCGTATACTATGACGATCCTTTCTTCCGGTTTTTCTTCCCGGACCGGATGCCCCGGCAGGCTGTCAAGAGCCTGGGCTCCGGTTTCATTGTATCGCCCGATGGCTTCATTGTCACCAACGAGCATGTGGTACACAACGCTGCTGAAATCGTGGTTGTGCTGCCGGACGGCTCCACTACCGAAGCCACGTTGGTTGGCGCAGACTATATCACCGATATTGCTTTGCTTAAAATCGAGGGTAAGGATTACCCCTACGTCAAAATCGGTGACTCCAAGGATGTGATTATCGGCGAGTGGGTGATTGCACTCGGCAATCCGTTTGGATTGTTCGAGATAAACGCCAAACCGACCGTCACCGTCGGCGTCGTGAGTGCTGTTGATCGGGACTTTGGCCGGCAACGCAACGACCGGGTCTACCAGGATATGATCCAGACCGATGCGGCCATCAATCAGGGCAACAGCGGCGGGCCGCTGGTCAATAGTCTGGGCGAGGTTATTGGCGTCAATACGTTCATCTATACCGGCAGCGAATACAACACCGGTTCCATCGGTTTGGGCTTCGCCATTCCAAGCAACCGTATCAAGCGTGTGCTCAGCGATCTGAAGGAGTATGGCGAAGTAAACCGCCGGTGGACCACTGGCCTGGTGGTGGAAGAGATTCCACCCATGGTCGCGCGTTATTTTCGGCTCAAATCAACTCAGGGCGTCATCGTGACCGATGTCAGCCCTGGCAGCCCCGCTGCACGCGCCGGCGTCGAAATCGGTGACATCATCATTGAAGTCAATGGGCAGCGTATCCGCGACGAGACCGACATTTGGCGCATCATAGATGATTCCGACTTGCGTGGCGGCGATATACTGAAATTGAAAATTGTGCGCGAGGGGCGCATTTACGAGATTGGGCTTAAGCTCGAAGAGATAGGCCGCAAACAATAATCACGCCTCACTTTGGATGGAGATTGCCGGTCAGAGTTGCTGCTGCACGGCGCCGGGAAACCATAAGGACAAAACTTGATAGAGCGATATACACGTCCTGAGATGGGCGCGCTTTGGAGTGACGAGAACAAACTCAAAACATGGCTGCAGGTTGAAGTGCTCGCCTGTGAAGCCATGGCGGCGATTGGCGTGATCCCGTCTCAGGCAGCCAGGGTTATAAAACAAAAAGCAAATTTCGATAAAGCGCGTGTGCTTGAGATTGAGGAAACCGTCAAGCACGACGTGATCGCGTTTCTGACAAATGTGGCAGAATACGTTGGCCCGGATAGCCGTTTCATCCATCTCGGTATGACTTCATCGGACCTGCTGGACACCGCGCTGGCCAGCTTGATGCGTCAGGCAGGTTTGACTTTGCTGGATGGTATGAAGGTTTTGCGCGACACCCTGGCCGACCGCGCCAGAGAATTCCGACACACACCCTGCATCGGCAGGTCGCATGGCATCCATGCTGAGCCCACCACATTTGGCTTAAAACTTGCTCTGTGGTACGATGAAGTCAAGCGTGGAATCGAGCGGCTGGAGCATGCGATTGAGATTATTTCCGTCGGCAAGCTCTCAGGCGCCGTTGGCACTTTTGCCCATCTCGATCCGCGCGTCGAATCCCATGTTTGTGAAAAGCTCGAGCTTCGCCCGGCGCCGGTGTCGACTCAGATTGTACAGCGTGACCGGCACGCGCAATATCTTACAACGCTTGCCCTGATTGCCAGCTCTCTGGAGAAGTTTGCAACCGAGATCAGAAATCTGCAACGCACAGAGCTGCTCGAAGTGGAGGAAGCGTTTGCCAAAGGGCAAAAAGGCTCTTCGGCTATGCCACATAAACGCAATCCCATTAGTTGTGAGCAGGTGTGCGGCATTGCACGTGTGATCAAGGCAAATGCCACGGCTGCCATGGACAATATTGCGTTGTGGCACGAGCGGGATATCACGCATTCGTCGGTGGAGCGCATCATCATCCCGGATAGTACGATTGCGCTCGATTATATCTTGCATCGCTTTACCAGAGTCGTGGCAAATCTCGTGGTCTATCCTGAGAACATGCTGCGCAACATCCACAAGACCGGCGGGTTGGTTTTCTCGCAGGCAGTTTTGTTGGCCCTGGCGCGAAAGGGTGTCAGTCGGGAGGAGGCCTACCGACATGTGCAATCTTGCGCCATGCAGGTGTGGGAGCAGGGCGGGGATTTCAGAGATGTCTTGAAAGCTGACAAGAACATCTTATCGCATCTCTCTGAAGCAGAGATTGACAAATGTTTTGATTTGCAGGAAAATCTGCGCAATGTAGATTTCATTTTCAGAAGGGTTGGTTTGGACAAATAATTTTGGCTTAACTCAAACAAAATGAGGGAAACCTAAATTGAAAGAAACAAAAGTAAAGAAGAAGAAAAAACTTTATGAAGGCAAAGCAAAAATCGTTTATGAAACGGACAACGAAGATCTTCTCATTCAGGAGTTCAAGGATGACGCAACAGCTTTCGACGGTGAGAAGAAAGGCAAGATCAAAGCCAAGGGCTCGGTAAACAACCAGGTTTCAGCCCATTTGTTCACTTACCTGGAGAACTACCATATTCCGACCCATTTCGTGGGCCAGCTTAGCGACAACTCGATGGTGATAAACAGACTGCAAATGATCCCGGTCGAGGTTGTCATGCGAAACATAGCCACAGGCAGTCTGGTGAAACGCTTTGGCGTGGAAGAGGGCAAGGAGCTCGAGCACCCTATTCTTGAGTTTTACTTAAAGGATGACGAAAAACACGACCCGATGATCAATGAAGACCACGTTGTTGCTTTCGGCCATGCCAACGAAGATGAGATCCGGCTAATCAAACGGTATACGATGAAGATCAATGCCGTTTTGAAGTCTTTCTTCCATCGCCGAAATATGCTGTTGGTGGATTTCAAGCTGGAGTTCGGACGCGGCAAAAACGGAAAGATCAAACTGGGCGACGAAATCTCTCCCGATACTTGTCGGTTCTGGGATATCGAGTCTGGCGAAAAGATGGACAAAGACA
>CAZVSL010000455.1:0-5384 GCA_964629935.1 uncultured Calditrichaceae bacterium
ATCATAACAATGGCGACGGCGCCTTCACGCAAATCACCACGGGATTCATTGTCGAAGACGATGAACAGACGACTTCGGTGAACTGGGGGGATTTCGATGGCGACGGCGACTTCGACATGGCCGTCACCAATGACGGCGACGGTGAAAGAACCCAGCTTTACACGCGCGACTCCAACGGCTTTGGCAAGCGTTCACCTGATTTCGCGCTTTTTCTGCAAGGTGAATCAAAGGGCGGCGCCTGGGGCGACTATGACAACGATGGCGACCTCGACTTCTTTGTCGCCAACGTGGGGCAAAATTTTCTCTACCAGAAAAATGACAACGACCTCGAATTCACACCGCAACCCCTGCATTCTGTTACGACCACCGATGAGCATTCAAACGGCGCGTCGTGGGTGGATTTCGACAACGACGGCTATCTCGACCTGTTTATCGCCAATGGCGTCGTCGGCACTTCTGAGCTGGAGCGCAGCACGCTGGTGCGCAACAAAGGCAACGGCAACAACTGGCTCAAGGTCAAGTGCATCGGTAACGCCTCGAATTTTGCCGCCATCGGGGCTAAGGTCATCATCAAGTACAATCAATTTGGCCAGCCTCAGATGCAAATTCGCGAGATTTCGTCCAAAACCAGCGGCGGCAATCTCATCGCTCACTTCGGCCTGCGCACGGTCGGACGTGTCGATTCTCTCATTGTAGACTGGCCGCATCCCGGCGTGTCCCGGCTCGCGGACATCGACGCCAATCAGCTTATCACCATCTATCAACGTGCAGAAGATCTGTTTGTGCAGACCGCCGGCGGCGAGCTCGCGACTTCCTCCGGTGAGATGAAAGCGACCGCCTGGGGCGATTACGACAACGATGGTTTCGAAGACCTGTTTCTGGTCAACAATGGCGGCGATAACGTCCTGCTGCGCAATCGCGGTGACGGCAGCTTTGAAAAGGTGAACTCGGCAACAAGCTTCGACCGTGGCGCTTCAACTTCCGCGAGCTGGGTGGATTACGATAACGACGGCGATCTGGATCTGTTCGTCACCAACGAATCAGATGAACCCAACTTCCTCTATCGCAACGACGGCGCGCCCGGCTTTAAACTTCAACTCGTTACAAAGGGCATCGTGGCAGAAGATAAGTTTAACTCGACTGCGCACGCCTGGGGAGACTACGATAACAATGGCCTGTTGGACCTGTTCGTCGCCGATGCAAAAGGG
Organism: uncultured Calditrichaceae bacterium; assembly: GCA_964629935.1. Classification (GTDB taxonomy): domain Bacteria; phylum Zhuqueibacterota; class Zhuqueibacteria; order Oceanimicrobiales; family Oceanimicrobiaceae; genus CAZVSL01. Next base: position 1,209 of record CAZVSL010000455.1, read on the forward strand.
CCGAATCAGCTTTATTACAATCGCGGTAAAGAAGAGTTTGAAGCCATCAAAAACAGTCCGATTGTCGAAGATGATGCATCCGCTTCAGGCTGTACCTGGGTTGATTTTGACAACGATGGCGACCTCGATTTGTTTGTCACCAATCGCGATGACCTGAGCGCTTTGTTTGTCAACAAAGGCGCGCCGGACTTCGAATTCTTCCGGCTGGAAAGCGATGACATCGTGAAAGACGCCAAGACCACCGGCACGACCTGGGGGGATTACGACAATGACGGCTATCTCGATGCGCTTGTAACCAGCGAAAGCAGCAACTTTCTCTACCACAATGAAAATGGCGACCACTTCCGCCGCGTCACTTCGGAGCAAATCGTCGAGGATGATGCGTTCTCGACCAGCGCAAACTGGGGCGACTATAACGCCGACGGATTTCTCGATTTGATCGTGGCAAACCTGGACGGAGTCAACCATCTCTACAACAGCAATCTGGCCGTGGGCGACGGCTTTTTCACGCGGTTGCAGTTCAGTGCGGTCACTTTCGAGGAGGGCGACTCCTATGGGCCGTCCTGGTCGGACATCGATAACGACGGCGACCTCGATCTGGTAGTTGTCGATAACGACGCGGCCCGGGCGCCGGCGCTTTACCGCAACGGTCAGAATATCGGCGAACAATGGTTGCAGGTGCGCCTGGTCGGCACGCAATCGAACAAGTCGGCCATCGGCGCGAAAGTGAAAGCCAAAGCCGTGCTCAATTCCAAGAACGGCCAGTCAGTCTGGCAAACGCGCGTGGTTACGGCACAGAGCGGCGCCGGCGGCCAGAACAGCCTGCGCGTGCAGTTCGGCCTGGGACCGGATGCGCCCAAAGTCGACAGTCTCGTCGTCATCTGGCCGGGCAACGAGGTTCAGGTTTTGACGGATGTTGCTGTCGGGCAGCTTATTACCATCCGCGAGGAAGTAGAAACAAACTTCACGGCGCAGGACAACGAAGCCACGCAGCAGGAGCTCGAGAGCAACGGCGTGAGCTGGGTCGATTTCGATGAAGACCGCGATCTCGACTTGCTCATCGTCAACGGCGATGGCAAACCGAACAGCCTGTTTCGCAATGAAGCTGGCGAGTTCAAACTGGTTGAAAACAGCGCCATCGGCAGAACCGGCGCTTCTTCGGTTGCCGCTTCCTGGGCGGACGCCAATAATGACGGCCTGCTTGATTTGTTCGTTGCCAACGCAGACGAGGTCAACGAATTGTACGGCAATGACCGTGATCGATTCCGTCCTATTGAGGACCCTGTGCTCACGGATAAACCCTTCCGCGCAACCGGCTGTAGCTGGGCTGATTTCGATCTCGACGGCTTTGTGGATCTGTTCGTGACCAACAGCGACGGCGAGAACTTCTTGTACCGCAACCGCGATTTCAGATTTGAGCTGGTGCAGGCTGGCAAGGTCAGCGAAGACAAAGATGATTCGCGCGGCTGCGCCTGGGGCGATTATGATAACGATGGCGACCCGGATCTGTTCGTAGCCAACGATGACGCGAAGAATGCGCTCTACCGGAATGACGGGAATGACCAATTCACCAGGATCGAACAGCCGCCCTTCAGCCAGGATGTCGGCCTGTCACACGGTGCAAGCTGGGGCGATTATGACAACGATGGCTATCTCGATCTGTTCGTGGCCAATCAGGGCCAGGCCAATTTTCTATATCATAATCTCGGCAATGGCGAATTCGAAAAAGTCGAAAATGGTCCTATTGTCAACGATGTGTTTTCGGCTGCCGGCAGCGCGTGGGCGGACTTCGACAACGACGGCGACCTCGATCTGTTTGTCAGCAGCGGCAGCGATGAGGTCAACCGGCTATATCGCAACAGCGGGGACGGCACATTCTTTCGCGACATCGACACGGAGCTGCAGGGCAAGCGAGTAAGCGCAACAGGCGCCGCCTGGGGTGACTATGACAACGACGGCGCCCTCGACCTGTTCGTAACCAGTGCAGACGGGGAAAACAGCCTCTACCGTAACGAAGGCAACAGCAACAACTGGGTGAATATTCGTTGCCTGGGAACGATTTCCAACGCGGCTGGCATCGGCGCCCGGGTCATGGCAAAAGCCAATGTCGATGGCAGACCGCTGTGGCAGGTGCGGGAAGTCAGCGCGCAATCCGGCGGCGGTTTCAGCGGCCAGAACAGCGTCAACGTCGAATTCGGTGTGGGAGAGGCCCCGGCAATCGACTCACTGGTGATCGACTGGCCGAGCGGGATACGGCAGGTTCTGACAAACCTGGACGTCAACGAGTTTTACAAAGTCGAGGAAGAAGAGCCTGTTACAAGTGTAGCAGACAGAACACCTTTGCCTGAGACATTCGCGCTGTTTCAGAACTATCCCAATCCTTTCAATCCTTCGACCAACATTCGCTATCAGTTGCCGGAAGGGAGTCATGTTCGGATAGCGGTGTACAACATGCTGGGCCGGCAAGTAGCTGTGCTGGTAGACGAACCGGAGCAAGCCGGGCAACATGAGACTATCTGGCGGGCTTCAGGCTTTGCCTCCGGCATTTATGTGGTGCGTATGGAAGCCACAGGACAGGTTTCCGGACGTCAGTTTTTCAGCACACGTAAGGTTTTGTTGCTCAAGTAGTTGTGTCACCAAAACTGGAGACTTTTTATGAACTGGAGAGCATTTTTCTTGTTTGCCGAAGAAAAACTGAGCTATGGAATTCTCATCCTGTTGCTTTTCTGCCTTGTAAATGGTGGAGTTGCCCAGGTCCCTCAAACCATCAGCTACCAGGGCGTACTCGCCGACGCCGATGGCAACGCAGTTCCGGACGGCGATTACGACCTGACCTTCACCCTGTACGACGCCGCTTCCGGCGGCACGGCGCTGTGGACTGAAACGCAATCCGTGGCCGTGGTCGGCGGGGTGTTCAATGTTGCCCTCGGCAGCGTCACACCGTTTGATTTGCCTTTCGACGCGCCCTACTGGCTCGGCAGCCAAATCGGCACGGATGGAGCGTTGCAGCCGCGCATCGAGCTCACTGCTTCGCCGTACAGTCTGAATGCGGCTTCTGTAGCAGACAGTTCTGTGACGGGCGCCACAATCGCAAACGCTGTGGCCGTACGCAGCCTCAACGGCTTAACCGATGATGTAACTCTAACGGCTGAAGGCGGCGCCACCATTACCTCCGACGGCAACCGCATTGTTATCAACGCTGGCAGCGGCACAGGCACGAGCGCATGGTCCCTGACCGGCAACGCCGGCACCACGCCTGAAACAAACTTTTTGGGTACGACCGACGATCAACCCCTCGAGGTCAAAGTCAATGGCGGACGTGCTTTTCGCTTCGAGCCGACGAGTGAAGCGCCCAACATCGTCGGCGGCTGGCAAGAAAATGAGATTTCGAGCGGTGTTGCCTCTGTGATTGCCGGCGGCGGTTCACCTGGCGGCCCGAATGTCATCACCGAGGAGTTCGCATTCATCGGAGGCGGTCTGTCCAACAAAGCCGGAGGCACTGCGGCAGTGGTCGTCGGCGGACAACTCAATCGTGCTCTCGGCGCGTACAGTATGGCGCCGGGCGGCCTGAACTGCCTGGCTGGCAGCGACTTCAGTTTTGCCGGCGGCAATGGCGCCAAAGTACGCACGCCGGAGGATGCCGAAGATACGGACGGCGACAAAGGCACCTTTGTCTGGGCCGATAGCCGGTTCGAGGACTTTGAATCGACCGGGCCTGACCAATTCCTGATTCGGGCTGGCGGCGGCGTCGGCATTGGCACGAATGCACCCTCGTCCCCACTGACGGTCGTCGGTGAGATTGAGTCCACCGAAGGCGGCTTTAAGTTTCCCGACGGTACGGTGCAAGTATCGGCGGCTACCGGTGGTGGCAACGCCTGGAGCCTGACCGGCAATGCCGGACTCAGTAGCTCGAATTTCATTGGCACCACCGATAACGTTCCGCTGGAAATCAGGGTAAGCAACACGCGCGTGATGCGCTATGAGCCTGAGTCAGCCGATGACGGCCCAAACGTGGTCGGCGGGTGGAGCGGTAACAGCGTGGCTGAGGGCGTCTTCGGGGCGACCATCAACGGCGGCGGAGACCCGAGTTCGTTCGGAAGTCCAAGGCCGAACCAGGTGACGGCGAATTACGGCGCCATCGGTGGAGGACGGGGCAACAAGGCCAGTGAAAGCGAC
>CAZVSL010000456.1:0-5376 GCA_964629935.1 uncultured Calditrichaceae bacterium
AGTTCAAGGTCTCCAAATTCGGCACGCTGCACGGCCTGCAGGATATCGGCCATGACCGGCGCGTTCAAATCAAACCGTACACCACCGGTGGTATAGAAAGAGACTTTGTGCTCGGCTCGCCAAGCGAGAAACTTTTGGATGCCGGACTCGATGCGAAAGTTCACATCACCCCGAACATCGTCTCCGATATTACAATCAACACGGATTTCGCACAAGTTGAAGCCGACCAGGAGCAAGTCAATCTCTCCCGCTTCAATCTGTTCTTCCCGGAAAAACGGGATTTCTTTCTCGAAGGTCTGGATGTGTTTAATGTTGGCGAAGAGACTGCTTCAGACCCGTTGGCCCTGCTTTTCTTCAGCCGGCGAATCGGTCTGGTTGGTGACACCAGGATTCCTATCATTGGCGGCGTCAAAGCCACGGGCAAAGAGGGCAAGTATGAGCTCGGCCTGCTCGATGTTTATACCAATGATGAAACCGTTATCGATGCCTTCTCAGAAGATACGACGTTTGTGCCGGAAACAAATTTCTCTGCATTCCGGATCAAACGCGACATCTTCGACCGCTCTTCAATCGGCTTTCTGGCATTGAACAAGGACCCGGTCGAAGGCGGCCGATACAATCGCACGTTTGCCGTTGACGGTATGTTTTCATTCAACAACAATTTATCGGTAAACGGCTATCTCGCCAGGACCATGACGCCCGGCCTGGAGGGCAAGGACTACAACGCGTTCATCAATGCTTCCTGGGGAAACGACCGCTACTCTGCGCGCGCTTCTTTTACTGACATTGGGGAAAACTTCAATCCTGAGATGGGATTCCTGCAGTGGTCGGATATCCGGAAATACAATCTGCAACTCACGTACAGTCCACGCCCCAGGTTATGGAACACCCGGCAGATGTTTCTTTCCCATCAGATTGAGTATATTACGGACCACAACAATACCCTGCAATGGCGTACGGTCCAGCCGAGCTTGTATGCCGCTTTCAAAGACGGCTCCTACTTGTTTGCAAGTCTGGTCAACTACTATGATAACAATCCGGGTTTCTTTCTCGGCAATGCATTCGTTCCGCCAGACATCTACCAATACAACATTCTCGGCCTGGGCTACGGCTCGGATTTGAGCCGAGAGCTTGCCGGTTCGGCAAATGTCGGATTCGGTAGTTTCTATGCTGGCTCCTGGTCTGGCTTCGATCTGTCAGCTCAGTGGCACCCGAATGACCGTTTTGCCATGGAATTGGTCTGGGATTGGAATCGTGTAGATGTGCCGTTTGAAAACGGCGAGTTTACCACCAGCGTTCTAAGCGGGCGATTTAACTACTCTTTTTCTACAGAGCTTTTTGTCAAGACCTATGTGCAATGGAACCACTTTGACAAAAGAATTGTGAGCAATATACTGCTCAATTACATGCACTCCCCTGGCAGCGATCTCTATCTCGTCTATAATGAGGAATGGGATACACAGGGCGGTCTAAACACACGCAATCGCACTTTGCTCGCAAAATTCACATATCTGCTAAGCTTCTAACTCGGGTGTACTATGATGTAATGGCTCGATAACAGAACTTCACTGCATGCTCAGCATCCAAAGAGAATATGCTCTTAGATTACACCGTTGCTATTAGCAATTCCCCCCTCACACAAACAGCACTTCACTACGGCGTGCAAGCCCTTTTCACCGCTTTAAGCGGTTTCTTTCTCGCGGTCTCTTACGGGGACCTGTCTCTCAGGAATTTGCTTGAAAAGTGTTGTACGGGCGATCCCGTACGTAACAGTGGCTGGCATGAGTTCGAGTGCAGATTTGGCCGGCATCTTGTTCGATATATCGTACATGAGCTGAAAGCGCTTTCGGCGCTGACTCTGGTGCAACAAGATGTTGAGTTTATCAATGAATTGAAGCAGGAAGTTTATTGTAAACTTCTGAGAAACGATTGTAAAGCTTTGCGGGATTTTCGGGGTCAAACCGAAAGAGCCTTTTTTGCTTATTTACATCAGATTACCAGCCGGCTGGCCAGAAGCCATGTGAAGAAGGAGTTATCCAGAAAACGGGATCTTACTTTAGATATAAGCCTGCCTTTCATCAAATCTATGGCGGGCGACAGGACCATCACTAACAATACCGAGGACGAAACCAAATACCGCGCCTTGCAGGATTACGTGCTCCATATTCTGCAACAACGCTATCCCAGCAAAAACAAGAAGCGCGACATACTCATCTTCAAGCTAAGGGTATTTGAAGAAATGTCGCCGGAGGAACTCCTGATTCACTATGACTTGGGCACCCTTACTCGCGGCGGAATTGATACCATTGTGCACAGAATCCGGGAGTGGTTACAGAGCGAAATAAAAAAATAAACTTTTTTGTGATATTGAGGCTCCCAATGTTGTCTATTACATTAAGACGCAAATCAGAATCAGAAAATGTGTAGGGAAAATCAATGAAAAAGGATTGTATGAGTTTTCGACAAATCTATAACTTCCTTAACCATCGATTGGATGAAGGTCAGGAGCAGCAACTGCGTGCACATCTTTCGGACTGCCGGAGTTGTCAAAATGAGGTTGCCTGGGTCCGGCAGGTGCTGGCAGCCATGGGCAAGCAGGCGCTCTCTGCGGAAAGCAGCCAACCGACTGAATCCGAACAACAGCATTTCGATGACCTGGTGATCAAGTATCACGACGGCAGCCTGACAATAGAGGAAAGAGACAGGCTGTATACCTACCTGATTACTTCGGATTTTTTGCTGGAGCAATTTATGGCCACGTCAAGAGCAGTTGAGATGGATATGCCCGGGGAGGAGATATCGGCGGATATACCGCTCGATTTCAAAGCTGTGGCGGCGAGGCTGCAACAATACGATGCCTCCGCAGCAAAGCAGGGTCGTTCACGAGTCTTGCAGCCGACTGAGCTGCTGCAGAGAGCACGGGGCTTCCTCCGGTTGCAGTTCAGTGATCTTTCCCGCGCGTTTTCTTTTCTGGCCGGCTGCCTGGCGCTTGCGGTGTTTGCGTTTTTCGTAATTGGGACCTTGCAGGATATTTTGGCATTGGGCGAATATCGGGCAATACTAAGTGAGCATCGGGTCGGACCCGGGTCCATGATACCCACAGACGCCAACATGCATGAAATTGGCAGCCTGCGTGAAAGCCCGGCGGAAGAAAATCCCGCCACATCCGCATCTGAAGAAGATGCGCTCAGCTATCTGCCCGGGGCCCTGCAAAAAAACCCGGAGGACGCCAGGCTGAATCATCACATGGCCAATATTTTTCTAATAGAAGGAAAAATTGCTGAGGCGGAAGCGATGTTCAACACCGCGCTATCTCTGGATGGCTACGACGCCGAGGCTCTTAATGGCCTGGCGATCATCGCGTTTGAAAGGAAGCAATACGGTGAAGCGATAGATTATCTGCAGCGCGCCTTGCAACTGAAACCTGATTTCACGGAAGCGTTCTACAATCTGGCTATTGCGTTTCAACGGTCAAAGCAGAAAGAAGCTGCAATAGAAACATGGCAGCGTTTTCTGAACGACCTGAACCTGAGCAAAGAGTCTAAAATCGCTCAGGCAGCAAGAATCCACCTGAGTGAGCTGCAAAACGAAACTTCCCGGCCACAATAAAATCCCTCACCATAAAGGCAAGGATCGTGGGACTGCCTGTCCTGCGGTCCTTTGCTTTTTTATTAGATTTCGATCAGGCCTCTTTGTCTACCATCCAGAAGAATGCGGCGCCCAGCATGAGACCCATAATAACCTCGTAGGGTGCGGACGGACGCTCAGCTTGCAGCGAAATCCCTTCCTGCGCCAGAGAAAAAACCGAGGCCGAAATCATCATGCCGGCTGCGACTGCACCGGAAAAAGCACGCACAAGCTTTGAATTCTGGCTGATGAAAGCAACGGGGATAGCGCCCAGACCGGTGGCAAGGGCGCTGAAAACGCCGGTTCAGAACGTCCAGAACAACAGAGTGGTCTTGTCCAAATTTTGCCTGTAGATAATGAATGTCGGGGATCTCTAGCCCAGCTTCGACAGCAAACATCATCATGAAGAAGATTTGAGGCTGAGTCACTATGTTTGGATGCCTGATGTTGACGAAAGCACAACAACGTGCCATTCTATAATATGATTTTCAGCCAATGGGGGCAATTATCGATTTCATCGATTTTGCGTCTCAATTTGTGTAAACCCCATGAGATAGTGGATGCCATAGTATCGCGAAGGAACTCTGGAACGAATGGCTGAACACCCGCCTTATTCAGCCATCCCTGGATAAGTAAATGCATAAATAAATCAGGCTAGTCGAGACCCAGTTTTTGTAGCAGTCGCTTGCTCAGTTGTTCAGGCGGGGCCGCATCATAAGCGCGATAAAGGTTGATGGTTTTTCTCACTGAGTCGACAAACGCTTGTGAATCCGGGCAAGTCTTGACATACTCCCTGAGTTTCCTACAGTTTGGTGAGTTCATGTCTTCGCCAAGCTCAGTACAAATATTTAAGATTCTGTCTCTTGCGTCCTTATCCATAGCCTTTTTAAGACATTTAGTCAAACATGCACATACGGTTCGAGCTTATCCCTCAGGAAGAGCCGGGCGCGCCTTATACGTGCCTTGGCTGCAGGCACAGAAATCTCCAGCGCCTGTGCAACCTCTTCGATGCTCAAGCCCTCAAGATCCTTGAGCACAAATGCCAGCCGGTAGATGGGCGGCAACTCAAGGACAGCTTTGTCCATTTGCTCGCGTAGCTCGTTATCCAGCATGGCATCTGCAGGCGAGTCCGGCCATTGGGCGTAGCTGTCACGAATACGCTCCTCCGGATTATCGAGCTCATCAAACGACTCCCACCGTTCGCGTTTTTCCTTTCGCCATTTCATTAAACAGGAGTTAGACACGATACGGTATAGCCAGGTGGAGAAATTAGACTTGAAATTAAATGTGTTCAATGCCCTGAGCACATTCAGAAAAGCCTCCTGTAGGGTGTCCTCTGCGTCGTCGGCATTACGGCATACTTTGAACGCAAAGCTGTACACGGTGTCGGAGTATTTGTCCACCAGATGACGCAGGGCTTTTTCGTCTCCCTGTTGCGCCGCTCTTACCAGGGCGGCGTCTTCTCGATCGAGTGCGGGATCACGCATAACCTTTGCTGTCCGGTTTTTAACGCTAAAATAAATGGATTAAGGCTGCTTGTAGATTTTGCCTTCCTTCATAACGAAGACCACATCGCTCATCACCTCGATGCTTTGCAGCGGGTTGCCTGCCACGGCAATGATGTCCGCTGTCTTGCCTGCTTCGAGCGTGCCCAGTTCATCCGTGATCTGCAACAGCTCGGCCGCAACCCGGGTGGCAGATTGAATCGCTGCCATCGCCGGCATGCCAGCCTCAACCATGTGTACGAAC
>CAZVSL010000457.1:0-5343 GCA_964629935.1 uncultured Calditrichaceae bacterium
TTGTAGATACCCACGGTGATGGCTTTCTTATCGTCAATGCGCAGGCGCCAGCGTCTTTCCGGCACGTCATACTTGACTTCGGCGATGTCCTTGAGTTTGAGATTGGTGCCACGGATGGGCAATTCCTTCACCTCTTGCAATGAGCGGAACTTGCCGAACGAGCGCACATAGATCTTCTTATCGCCATCCATGATATGACCGCTGGAGATGGAAAAATTGTCGCGCCGCAAATTCTGAATGACATCATAGAGATTGACCTTATAGCTCTTCACCAGGTCCTGGTTGATATGTACCAGGATGGATTTCTCCTCTGCCCCCCAGATTTCGACCTTGGCAACGCCATCGATGCGCTCGAGGGGTTTTTGCAGATGCTGCTCTACCAAAAGATAGGGGTCCTTATGCGGCTCGGTTTCAACCAGCGCCATCCACATGATGGGCTCGTCATCGTTGCTCCACTTGCGCAGATAGAGCCGCTCGATGTCTTCGGGCAGGTTGGCCTTTACCCGGTCCATGCGGTCCCGCAACTGCGCATAAGACAGATCCATATCCGTGCCCTGGGCAAACTGAATAAAGGTCCAGCAGCCATTGCTGCTACTGCTGCTGGTGATGCGCCGCACACCGCTGATGGTACGAATCTGCTCCTCGATGGGCTTGGCTATCTGCTCCTCAACTTCGCGTGGATTGGAATTCGGATACGGCGTCCAGACGCCAAGAAACGGGGGCGAAAAACCGGCAGGCATCAAATCTACAGAAATCTGGGTGAAGGCGATATAGCCAATGACCAGAAGCGCTACCAGAGACATCACTACCGTCACAGGACGATTGACAGAGAGTTTGGGCAGCAAGCTTGCTTTTTGCAGCGACATGATGGGTTTTTCCTGGTTAATCAAGTACAACACCTAACCTTAAAAATTCACAGCGCGGCCAGGCCGCATGGGCCGATTTACTTCTCATTCTTTTGCTTTTGCATTTTCTTGCAAAGAATGAGAAGTAAGAACATAAATCGGAAAATCACACAAGGATGCCAAGCTCCTCGCTGTCACTCCCCGAAAACAGCGCGGGGCGGGCAGGATGAGTCTTGTTGGCAGGCTAAGAAATCGATTTGTGCTTTCGGATTTACGAATGATATTCTACGCCTTCCGGTCCACAATACTGTAAACCGTCGGAATGATGATCAAGGTTAATACCGTCGAGCTGATCAGGCCGATGATGACGGTTACCGCCATGGGTGTGCGGATCTCGGCGCCATCGCCGAATCCGAGGGCCATGGGCAGCAAACCCAGGACGGTGGTAGCGGTGGTCATCATAATCGGACGCAACCGCACCTGACCCGCCTGCATGATGGCTTCCATCTTTGCCATACCACGCTCACGTAGTTTGTTGATATAATCCACCAGCACGATGGCGTTATTCACGACGATGCCGGCCAGCATGATCATGCCGAGAAAAACCACGATGCTGAGCGGAATACCGAATACAAACAGCCAGAGCACGACGCCGATCAGAGCCAGCGGAATAGTAAAGATGATGACAAACGGATGCACGATCGATTCGAACTGCGATGCCATCACCATATAGACCAGAAAGATGGCCAGCGCCAACGCCAGCTTCATGCTGTCGAGCGAGGTCTCCATCTCTTTGTTCTGACCGGCGAGCGTAAAGGTGAAATCCTCCGGCAGATTCATCGCTTGCAGCTCACGGAAGATATCCCCGCTCACCTCGCTCAGGCTGCGTTCGCTCAGGTTGGCCGTCACCACGGCTGTGCGCTGCTGGTCAACGCGGCGAATCTCAGATGGCCCCTCAACCACGCGGATATCCGCCACCGATTCCAGCGCTATCGGTTTTTCGTCGCCCGGATTGACAACAAGCCGGCTCAGGTCGGCGATGCTCTCGCGGTCGTTTTCGCGCAACCGCACCCGCACATCGATCTTGCGGTCCAGCTCCTTGAATTCGGTTGCCACGTCGCCGCGTACTTTGTTGCGAATGATGGAGGCGACCTCCATGATGTTCAGGCCGAAATGCGCCAGCCGGGGCCGGTTGTAGACGATCTGCACTTCCGGGTTGCCGCGTTGAATGTTGGATTTGACGTCGATAACGCCCGCAATGTCGGCCATGCGTTCTTCCAACTCGCTGGCATAGCGCTGTAATTCCACAAGATTGTAACCATGCAACTGCACTTCGATTGGCGTCTTGAAGCTAAAAAGCACCGGGCGCGCAATTTTCCACTTCATGCCCGGATAGTTCTTCATCCTGTCACGGATGACACCGATGACACGCTCTTCGGCCGTAACCACACTGCTTGCCCGTTGCAAAGTAACCGTAAGTTTCGAGGTGTGCTCGCCTTCCTCCGAGCCGCTGTTGGCTGTTTTATCGGTGCCGGCTATGGAAGCAACCTGGTCAACGCCTTCTATCTGGCCGATGAATTCCTGAATGCCAACAATTGTGGCGTCGGTTTCTTCAACCGGCGTACCGACGGGCAACGTCACCTCAACATTGAACTCGCCCTGATGAACTTCCGGGATGAGCTCGCTGCCCAGCCTCGGAGCGACCAGAAACATCGTGACCACGAAGAGCAGCGTGACGCTTCCCAGGACTGCGCCGCGGTTATCCAGTGCGCGTTGCAGCAACCTGGGATAGGTCGTTTCCACCTTTCCGTATAGGAAGTTGAAAATGGCCAATATGGCTTTGCTGATGCCAGTCAACAAAATTCTGAGCAGAAGGACAACAGACTTCAGAAGAACCGCAATGATCGTTACCACAGAATGCACGATACGGAAAACAATTTCCAGTAATGACTGAATCACAAATTTCAGCACGTAGACGATAGCAAGCACAGGGGAAGTAAGAACTCTTAGTGTTTTTCCTGCCCATCCATGACTCTGCTGAATTCGATGTTTCAGGTCAGCAAAATTCTGAATCAAGATCGGGGCCGTGCGATTTACAAGATAGTTTGGCCAGATTTGACGGGCAAAGCTGGCCGTCCAGAGGTCTTCGCTCTCCGCAAACCCGGTAACCCATTCTGTGATTCTTATGTTTGTCCGGCCTGCTAGTCGGATTAAACCCAGAATAGGAGAGAATGCAAGTGTTGGGATAATCATGATCAGCTTGACCAGGAACAACAGCAACGCGGCAACCGCCTGAAGTAGCTTCAGCAGCATCAATCCCATCGTCTTCAGAGCGATAATGCAGCCATCGCCGATCTTGCTCACCAACGGCGCCGAATTGCCGGCTGCCAGCAGCTCTTCGAGCTGCTCCTGAGTGCCAAAGTGGAAGATATGCTTCCTGAACAATTGGTCCGTGCGTATGCCTTCGACGAATCTGGAGCTTTGCCGCGATGACAGCATGGGAATGAGAAACAGCGCGACTGCCAGGGACGCAAACAGTGAAAACACCACGGTCAACGCCATGTTGCCGAAAACCTGGCCGGCGACGCCTTCGACGAAGACAATCGGGAAGAATACCGCAACAGTGGTCAGGGTTGAGGCGAACACAGCGCCGCCGACTTCGCTGACGCCGCGTACGGTCGCCTGAATCAGGTTGTCGCCCTCTTCGCGGCAGCGGGCAATGCTTTCCAGTACGACGATGGAGTTGTCCACCAGCATACCGATGCCCAGTGCCAGGCCACCGAGCGACATGATGTTGAGAGATACGTCAAATATCTTCATGGGAGCAAAGGTCGCGACGATGGAGACCGGAATTGAGATGCCGATGATCAAGGTTGCCGTCAGGTTGCGCAGGAAGATAAATAAGACCAACACCGCCAGAATGCCGCCTATGATGGCTGTGTTCTTAACTTCATCCACGGAGTTCTGAATGAAAACAGACTGGTCAGAAAGCAGCTCGATGTTGACGCCCTGCGGCAAATTATAGGTGATGAAGTTGGTCATCTGCCTGGCGATCATCGCTTCGCGATTTATTTGTCGACCTCTGCCCTTCTTTTCCTTTTTGCCGGATTTGTCTTCTTTGCCGTTTGTGCTTTTGCCATTAGTCAGTTCCTCTTTTGGAGGCTCATCTGGCTTCTTTTCTTTCATCTTCTTGACAAAGGCTTGTTGCTCATCAGAGCCAAAGACTTTGTCACGCACATTTTTCGCCACCTCAACAATATTCGCGTCTGCTTCTTTGAAGATTTCAATCTCGACGCTTTCGATATTGTTGATGCGGGTGATAATTTCGCGGTCGCGGAAAGCACGACGTACCCTGGCAACATCACGGACTTTGATTTCTCTGCCATTCCAGTTGCCAATGACGACCTCGCCGATTTCTTTGACCTCGTCGAATTCATTCATGGTCCGCACGAGGTATTCGGTCTGGCCTTCCTTGAGATTGCCGCCGGCGAGATTGACATTTTCCGCTGCCAGCCGGTTGCGTACCTGCTGAATATCGATGCCGATGAGCGTCAATTGCTGCTCATTGAGATCGACGCGAATTTCCTCTTCAAGCCCGCCTTTGATCTTGACCGCGGCCACGCCTTCCACCGTTTCGAGCGCGCGCTTGATTTCTTCGTCCGCAAGATAGCGCAGGTAGATGAGCGAGGCCTCGCCATAGAGTCCGAAGCGCATGATCGGGTCCAGCGTCGGATCGAAGCGCAGAATGAGCGGACGCTCTGCTTCTTCCGGCAGAAAGACCTGATCTAACTTTTCGCGCACATCCGCCGTGGCCAGGTTCATGTCCGTGTCCCAGGTAAATTCGAGCTTGACATCGGACTGCCCGGCTTTTGAAATCGAGCTGATGCTGACAAGATTGTTGACGATGCCCAGCGCCTGCTCGACAGGTCTGGAAATCGTAGTTTCGATCTCCTCGGGCGCTGTGCCTTCATATTCTGTTCGCACTGTCAATGATGGATAAGAAATATCCGGCATCAGGTTTACCGGAAGCTGCTGGTAGGAAATAAAACCAAATACACAAACAGCGAGAACCACCATCAGGATGGCGACGGGCCGCGTGGTGGTAAACTTGAAAAACTGGCCCGCCTGAGATTTATCTATATCTGACATGGCATTTTCGTTGTTGGGGGTCAATTTCTGGTCGCTGCTGTCTGCAGGGAATTCCTGCGCTCAACAACAACATTGACCCGGGTGCTATCTTTCAAACCCGCCTGTCCGACGACGATTACTTTCTCACCCACGTCTATGCCAGACAGCGCTTCGATCTTTTCATAATCCTGATAGCCAACGTCGAGCGCGATTTTGTGAGCGATGCTATCGCGCACCACAAACACGAACATGTTTTCGTTTTCGTATAATAATGCCGTTTTGGGGATGAGAACGGTGTTTTCATGCGTATCAGTGATGATGTGGGTGTTGACAAACATACCCGGTCGCAGCCGGTTGCCTTCATTGCGAA
>CAZVSL010000458.1:0-5329 GCA_964629935.1 uncultured Calditrichaceae bacterium
GATAAACAAGTCATTTTTACAGAGCTCGGCTACACCTATCGCAGGCATTCAACGCTGGAGCCGTGGAATGGCGCCGGATTTTCAATTATCCGTCAAGCAGATAAAAATCACTTGGTCGTGTGGGAAGACCAGCCCATCGACTACAAGGAGCGCGCCCTGGCTGTGCGGGCGCTATTTGAAACCCATGCATCTTTCAAAGAATCTCCTCTGAAAGGCATTCTATATTGGAAGTTATCCACCAAAGAATATCACCAACCCTACGAACCCTTCATGCTCCATGTTGGCCTGGACTCACAGGACCCCATGTTAACCGAATTGCAAAAATTCAGAACCAACTGACCTGCTCAGTCAAAAGTGGGCGGGGCGAAATCGGTGTTCAAGCTTCAGCTTGCAGGGGTAGGAGAAATAAAGCGCACGCCGCACCTTCCAGGGGCGGGGCAAGGTGGCGTCCAAACTTCAGTTTGCAGGGGTGGGAGTCTAAGTACACGCCGTTCCTTCAAGGACGCAAAAAAAAAAGCCCCACTCCATGAAGAAGCGGGGCCAACGTTTGAGAAAACTCCGAAAATTCTGCTATCCTAGTTAGCTCGTGGTTGATTGTTTGATCTAACTGGCTTAGCTTGTCTTTCCGGAGGTCCCTATGTCTATGCTAGATATAGGATCACCTCCTTTCCACAGGGCCACCGAGTTGCTCTCGGGAATTCCCCTGGTTGAATTCCCGAGACCTAGGATTAGATGGCCAAAGGTAAAACATCGAACATAAAAAGTCAAATCTTTTGATTGCTTTTTTCGCAAAATATCGTAAAGTAGCCATGACTTTATCCCCTCACTTTATGTTCTCGAGACCAAAACAGCAAACCAACTTTCATTTGCACTGCTAAGGCACATGTACTTGACTCACATCGTTCGCTCAACTGCGCTCACATTTGCGGCGCTGACACTTCTGCTATACCAACCCATCTTTGCGCAGGAATTAGATTACACCGAACTTCGGCAGTTGGTGCAGGCATTCAAACAAGACCCGCGCGGGCCCTTTCAGGCGATCCGCTGGTTTTGTCCGGATGGTACGGTTCTGCCGCCGAAAGAAAGATGTGCCCAGCCGGGCGGCATACAGCATGCGCTGCACAAGGATGTCGTGCAAAAACTTGCAGACGACTATCATATATTCCTCGGCCAGATTCTGGCAGGCACGCCTTTTGATGAATTCCAGGATGTGGCAAACAATTACTCCCGCTTGAAACAGTATCAGATCGAGAAGTATCTGCAAGCTGCAGATGATGGTTGGATCATGCGCCTGGCGCGTTATTACCGTGGCGCCTATCAGGCGGAAGATGAAGCTGCCTGGAGCGATGCATTCCTGCGCTATCTGTTGGAGCAGGAATCGGTCATACGCTCGCATTTCTTTCTGGCGCGGCAGATCACCATTGATTTGCCGCACGGCGGCAACACGGACCGGGCAACTGAAATTCGTGCACTTGCCAAGACCATTGCTGACTCTCTGCCGCAATTTATGGACATCAGAGTAAAGATCCATGGCCGGCCGGATGAAACAGACCTGACGGCAGTACGTTCCTTCCACCAGGAATATGCCCTCAAAATCTCGACCGGCATGCAGAGCAAGCTCTTCAGACTGGAGCAAGCCCTGGAGGTATTTTATGCCCAGGCCACGATTGAGGCGCTACGGGATTACCGCACGCGCCTGCCGGACACTCATCCTGTTTTGGCAATCCTTGCCAGACTCAACCATGACGCCAACGGATCGAATTCAAACATGGCAGCCGCGGATTCAACCACAAGACATGCGTTGATCTCACGAGTTGAAACGCTTGTAGATCTGCTCTACACGACCCGCATCTCTATGCTCAAGCCGATCAGCAACAAGAACAGGCTGGCGCTTATGGAGCTTTCCCGTCTAGCTGAGACGATTCTGTTTAAGCAGGTTGAGCATTGGCGGCCGGCGCTCCGACGTGAGATTTTGCAAAAGGCCTACCTTCTGGCCAAAGCACTGGCCGGCTGCGGCTTCATCGAGATCTGGGAATGGCAGCGGCTCGATGGTCAGCTTCGACCTGCCATGCAAACAGACTCGCTGAGCCTGGGCAATTTCCTGGCACATGTGCAAGCAATCAATCGCTCAGTCGAATGGGCCAGCCGCATGGTACGCGCAGTTTATGGCATTGAAGTCGACCGCTTTGCTAAATTCGAACCATTGGCGCACGGTTTCTTCGATGATCGCGTGCGTGGCTCCATCCTTTTACGTTATGGTGAGGTCGCCAGCGAGCTGACCCGGCTGGCAGACCGGCACTCAGGGTTATACATCAATCTGCTCGGCTTGCCCGGTGACGGTCAGGTGCGTGGACTCAATCCCGGTATTGCCAAAGGCGAATTGCGGATCATCACGGGCGCGGCAACAGACGTTGAGTTTGCACAGGACAAAATCTATGTGCTCGAGCATCCGCCGGCTGACCTCAAACCTGTGGCAGGGATATTGAGCATCTCCGAGGGCAATGCCGTATCGCACGTGCAGTTACTGGCCCGCAACCTTGGCATTCCCAACGCGGCGATTTCAACTCAGGTCTTGAAACGCCTGACGCGATATGATGGCAGTATGGTGTTCTTTGCGGTGTCGCATCGCGGCAGCGTGGTCATGAAGCACGCCAAGGACATGGCGCCGGATGAGCATGCTCTGGTGGCAGAAACGCGGCGGCTGCAGCGACGGCTGACGGTTCCGATCGACCAAATCGATCTCGAGCGCACCGGCATTCTGAGTCTCAGGAATCTGCGCGCGGATGACTCCGGCAGGATCTGTGGCCCGAAGGCGGCGAATCTCGGCCAGCTCAAGGCCATGTTCCCGGGCAAAGTTGTACCCGGACTTGTGATGCCGTTCGGCCTGTTTCGCGCACACATGGAACAGCTCATCCCCGGCACAGATCGCAGCTACTGGCAATTTCTGGAAGATACTTTCACACACGCTGAAACGTTACGCAGACAAGGCAAGACGGAAATGGAAATCGAACGTCAGGTTCTGTTTCGTCTCGAAAAACTCCGTGACGCCATCTACGCCATGTCCTTTCTGCCCGGCTTCGTCGATACCCTCCGCAGCCGCTTTCGCACGGAATTCGGAGCTGGCTTTGGTGAGCTGGCCATCTTCATCCGCAGCGACACCAACATGGAGGACTTGAAGGATTTCACCGGAGCAGGCCTCAACCTGACGGTGTTCAATATCCGCGATGAAGCCACTATCCTGCAATCGATACGCCGTGTCTGGGCCTCGCCCTTCACAGAGCGCAGCTTCAGATGGCGACAGCGCTACCTGTCAAATCCGGAAAATGTGTATCCTTCCTTGCTCTTGCTGCCCAGCGTGAATGTAGAAAAGTCCGGCGTCATGATAACAAGCGGTGTGGTCAGCAGCAATGCAGATGACATTCTGGCGGCCATGAACTGGGGCGGCGGCGGCGCCGTGGAAGGGCAGGCTGCCGAGACTTATCTGCTGCGTGCAGACGGTGAGAACGTCCTGCTTTATCCTGCACGTGAGCCTCTCTACAATTTCCTGCCGGAGACAGGCGGTGTGGCCAAGAAATACGTCCAGTTTTATGAGCCAATCCTGTCGCCCTCCGATCTCGAGCAGTTGCGCGCTTTTTCTGATGAAGTCGACCGCGTGCTGCCGGCAACACCGGGGATCGAGACAGATGGGCCATTCGACATTGAGCTGGGCTTTTGGAACGACAGCATCTACTTGTTTCAGGTGCGTCCGTTTGTGGAGAACAAGCTGGCGCGCTCATCACAATACTTGAATCAACTTGACCCGGAGCTGGATGAGGCGAAGCTCATCGAGCTTGATCAGACGCTTGATTATTGAGATAAACGTATTGGCGCGATGTAGGAATCGAGTGGCCGGCAACCAAACTCATTCTCGAACTACGAAATAATGCGATTTTACCTTTCACCCTTGAAGCGACAGACCCGCAGAACAACATCCCGCAGATGGACCATGCTGGTGTTGCTGTGCGTGGCTTTTTCGACCTCCTTCTATCCGGTTGATGGCTATAAACACACCGGCATTCGTCGGCTCGAGCGATTGCGCCTGCGATTGGCCGGAGAGCTGGATGGCCCGGTTCCGGCGCCGGGTGCGCGCAAGCATTGGGATGAAATCCAGTTGCATTTGCAGGGCACGCCTGCGGAAACGTTAGACACATTTCCGGCGCCGGACCCGGCGCTTCAAGCTGAAATCAACAAGCTGTTCGCCAATCGTGACAAAAGCTATTCTGTGGCGCTTGTGGATATCACGCAGGGCCAGCCTCTGCGCTACGCAGACTTGCGCTCCGGGCTGTCGTATCAGCCGGGCAGCGTTGGCAAGATTGCTGTGGCAGCAGGCATGTTTACAGAGCTGGCGCGACTTTACCCGGACTCGGTCAAATACCGCATCTATTTGCTGCGCAGCCGTGTGGTGCAGGCAGACCGCTGGATTCGTACGGACCACCATAAGGTGCCTATTTTCGATCCGGTAACGCAGAAAGTCGAATTTCGCCCTGTCCGTGAGGGCGACAAATTCACACTCTACGAATGGCTCGACCACATGTTGTCGCCAAGCTCCAATGCCGCGGCCAGCATAGTCTGGAAAGAAGCCATGCTCATGCGCCAGTTTGGCGATTTCTACCCACCCTCGAAAGCAGCGGAAGAAGCCTTCTTTGCCAACGCCACGAAACAGCAGCTTCAGGAACTTGCTTTGTCCGTGGTGAATGATCCGTTGCGCGCACTGGGCATCGAAGATCGGCACTGGCGGCTCGGCAGCTTCTTTACCAGCACCGGCAAGCAAATCGTACCCCGCGGCGGCAGTCACGGCACACCACATGGCCTGCTGCTGTTTCTCATGCGCCTGGAACAGGGCCGTGTTATCGATGCCTGGTCCAGTCTCGAACTCAAGCGCTTGCTCTACATGACTGAGAAACGCATCCGCTATGCCTCTGCGCCACGCCTGTCAGATTCGGCCGTTTATTTCAAATCGGGCAGTTTGTATAGTTGTAAAGAAGAAGCGGGATTCGAGTGTGGCAAGTATAAAGGCAACCGCTTAAACTACATGAACTCGGTCGCGATTGTGGAAAAGCCCGACGGCAGGGTTTATATGGTCGCCCTGATGTCCAACGTGCTGCGTATCAATTCAGCAGTAGAGCATCAGTCGTTGGCGACATTCATCGACCGGATTCTGACGAGATAACGATTTGAGCGGCAGTGGCAGTGGCAGTTGGTAGTGGCAGTGGCAGTTGGTAGTGGCAGTGGGTAGTGGCAGTTGGTAGTGGCAGTGGGCAGTGGCAGTGGCAGTTGGCAGTGGCAGTGG
>CAZVSL010000459.1:0-3219 GCA_964629935.1 uncultured Calditrichaceae bacterium
TATGATTAGACGTTAGTTTCTATTGATTTAAAACTGTTTGCCAACATTTTTGAAATTGTTTTAGCACAAATTCTTTTTTGCAGAACGATGGTAATAATTATTTTGCCATTAAATCATATTGCTTTTGAAAAAATTGAAAGCATTTCCAGGAAAATCATTTGTTGATTTCTTGAAGACTTAAAGTTCAGTACCCTGCTAAACTGCAAATATTTATAATCATTTTGCCATGAAATTATTTTGTCTTTGAAAGGACTATAGATGCTCCATAAAATTATCGACTTTTCTCTGAACAACAGGTTGCTTGTCATTGTGCTGTGTGCGGTCTGTGTCGGCGCTGGTTTGCGTGCCATGTGGCTGACGGCGGTCGACGCGTTCCCGGATACGACACCGGTTCAGGTGCAAGTCAACACCAATGCGCCGGCGCTTAATCCGGCTGAAATCGAGCAACAGATCACCCTGCCGGTCGAACTGGCGATTTCCGGTTTACCCGGTCTAACCAATGTGCGCTCGGTGTCGAAATTCGGTTTTTCCCAAATTGTTGCCACCTTCGACGATGATACACATATCTACGATGCACGGCAATTGATTCTCGAGAGACTGGGAAGCGTGGAGTTGCCCGAAGGCATCGAGCGGCCGCAATTGGGACCGATCTCCACCGGCCTGGGCGAAGTGTTTCACTACCTGGTACGTTCGGAGAACCCCGAGCGCACACTGGACGAATTGCGCACGTTGCATGATTGGGTCGTTAAACCCGAATTGCGCAAGGTTGCCGGCGTTGCCGAAATCAACTCCTGGGGCGGCTTTGAAAGACAGTACCACGTTATCGTTGCTCCGGAAAAACTGGTAAAGTACCAACTGACGTTTGATGATGTATTTGCCGCACTTGAGCAAAACAACCACAACGTCGGCGGCGGGCAAATTGTGTCGTCCGGTCAGGCGCTGCTGGTGCACGGATTAGGCCGCGTCTCAACCATCGGGCAAATAGAAAATATCGTAATCAAAGCAAAGCAAGGTATTCCGGTTCGCATCCGGGATGTTGCCGCCGTTGAAATCGGCCATGAGATTCGCCGCGGTGCGGTCAGCGCACAGGGAGATGGCGAAGTGGTGCTTGGCCTCGGCTTCATGCTCATGGGAGAGAACAGCAAGGCAGTCACGGAAGGCCTGCGCCAGCGTCTGCAGGCCGTTCGCCAGGCGCTGCCAGACGATGTCATTCTTGAAGTCGTCTACGACCGTATCGAATTGGTGGATGAAGTCATCTCGACCGTCACGCACAACCTGGTCATCGGGGCCATTCTGGTCGTGCTGGTTTTGTTTCTTTTGTTGGGAAATTTGCGCGCCGGATTACTGGTTGCCTTCACAATTCCGATGGCCATGCTCTTTGCTTTTCTTGGCATGTATGAGCTATCCATCGCGGCCAGCCTGTTGAGCCTCGGTGCGATCGATTTTGGCGTGGTGATCGACGGCTCGGTCGTGATGACCGAAAACAACATGCGCCGATTGGCGGAAAAACAAGAAGAACTTGCAAGGCCGTTGACGAAGAGGGAGCGCTTTGCCACCATTCTGGCTTCCAGCAAGGAAGTTATGCGGCCCATCGTTTTCGGCATGGGCATAATACTCATTGTCTTCGTGCCCATTTTGACGCTGGAAAGCATCGAAGGCAAGATGTTCCGGCCGATGGCTCTGACCTTTATCTTCGCCATGCTCGGCGCACTGATCGTCGCCATCGTGTTGAACCCCATCTTATCCTACTACTTCCTGCCGCACCGGATAAAAGAAAAAGAGTCGCGAATCGTTCAAACGTTACATGCGGGTTACGCCTGGTTACTCTCTCAGGTCATGCGCCGTCGAAAGATCATGTTCATCGCCGTGGCAATTCTGCTCGCCATAACGGTGTTTGCCGGCAGACGGCTCGGCGGTGAATTCGTGCCCAAACTCAGCGAAGGCGCCATCGTCATCAACACCATCCGTTTGGCCGGGGTCGATATCGGTGAATCGGTAAGCTACAACACGCGCATCGAAGCGCTGTTGCTGGAGAATTTTCCCGATGAGATCAAGCATATCTGGAGCCGCACCGGCAGCGCCGAAGTCGCGACCGATCCCATGGGCACCGAGCTGACCGATATTTTCATTGCCCTTCATCCGCGGGAAAAATGGCAGCGCGCCGGTTCACAGGCCGGTCTGGTGCGGGAAATGGAGAAAGTCGTGGGCGATCTGCCGGGACTGAATATGGTCTTCACGCAACCGATTGAAATGCGCCTGAACGAAATGGTGGCGGGCATCCGCTCCGATGTCGGCATCAAGATTTTCGGTGATGACTTCGATGAACTGGTGCGATTGAGCGACGAGGTTCAAAGAGTCCTGTTGACCATACCGGGTTCTGCCGATATTTCCGGCGAGCAAATTACGGGACAACCCACTTTGCAGGTGGCCGTTGATCAGCAAAAGATCGAGCGGCACGGCATACCGGCGCGCAATGTTCTCGATGTCATCGAAGCGGTTGGCGTGCGGCGGGTCGGTGAAATATTCGAAGGCCAACGACGGTTTCCGCTTGCCGTGCGCTTGCCTGAAATGCAGCGCACCGACCCGGACGCTCTGGCCAACACACTGATTCCCGGCGAAAACGGCACGCTGCTGCCATTGCGCATGCTCGCGGATGTTCGGGAAACCGAAGGCCCGGCGACCATCAATCGTGAATGGGGACGACGTTTGATAAAAGTCCAGTGCAACGTGCGGGACCGGGATGTGTCATCATTTGTCACCGAAGCGCAAAGGCGCATTGCGCAGGAAGTGGATTTGCCGGCGGGCTATGTGATCGAATGGGGCGGCCAGTTCGAGCACCTGATTCGCTCGCGGGAACGCTTTGCCCTTGTCATACCGCTTACACTGGCTTTCATCTTCTTGCTTTTGTATTTCAGCCTGCGCCGATTGCGCGAAGTGCTCATTATCTACACCGGTATTCCTTTCGCCGCCATCGGGGGCGTATTTGCGCTCTGGTTGCGGGGTATCCCGTTTAGCGTCAGCGCTGCGGTCGGCTTTATTGCCCTGAGCGGTATTGCCGTCTTAAACGGCCAGGTACTGGTAGCTGCGATTCGCAGATTTCGTGACGAGGGATTACCGGTTGCGGAGGCCGTGATTTCAGCGGCCAGGCAACGCCTGCGACCCGTGTTGGCGACTGCGGTCACGGATGCTGCCGGTTTCATCCCGATGGCCATCTCGACC
>CAZVSL010000459.1:3229-5313 GCA_964629935.1 uncultured Calditrichaceae bacterium
GGCGCCGAAGTGCAGCGCCCTCTGGCGACTGTCGTTATTGGCGGCGTGGTGACCTCCACCATCTTGACCCTACTGGTCATCCCGACAATCTATAAGTGGTTCGCCACTGACGTATCCAATGAAACGCAAACCATTTGACTTCAAAACAGGTATGCTGCTGATACTGAACATCAGCGTGATTCCGGGCCAGACTGCTGAAGCTGCCTTCAGGCAGTCTGGATAACTATCCTGCCGCCGCAGGTTTCATCCTTTGGCGCAGACCAGGCACTCACATTGGCTCGCGAAGTAAGAACATCTTGAAAAACAGCCTGCTGATGCCTATGGTACTGTTGTTTAAAGGGCTTATCGACAGAGGTGCATGGCAATGGTCGAACATCACCAGCAATATAAGACCATCTTCGATTTTTCTGCCGTTTCATCCGAAGCTGAATGGGACATCATCAATGATGGCGTCATGGGAGGTATTTCCAGAAGCAGGTTCAGTATTCGAGCCAATGGTCTGGCCGAGTTTTCAGGTGAGGTTTCACTCGAGAATAACGGCGGTTTTGCCTCCTGTCGCTCCCTACCCCATGACTTCAAGCTGGCGGGATTTGCTGACATCGTCGTTCGCGTGAGAGGCGATGGCAAACGTTACAGTCTGCGCCTGAAAACCGACACTGAATCGGATGGCGTCATCTATCAAGTAAAGTTTGCATCAGAGGAAGACAAGTGGATAGAAATCGTGGCGCCCTTCGCCAGCTTTAAACCGACCTTCCGCGGCAAGCTCTTGCCCGACATCCTACCTTTGAAACCGGAAGAAATCAGGCAGATCGGTTTCCTGATTTCCGACAGGCAACCGGGAGGCTTCAAATTGCTGATCGACTGGATCAAGGCTTACAAAAGCACGAAATCGCATTGATGGCATCGTTTCATGCCAGAACATGCGCCCCTTCATTACTGATACCGAGGGTCATAATCCTGACGGTCAGTTTCATTGCTGCAGCAGCGGCCTGCCAGGCGCCTGCAACGGCGCCGGCATCGTTCCGCACAAAGCAGATAATAGCAGAGCCCGAACCGCTGATGGCCACGCCTAAGCCGCCGTTTTCATACGCCACTTTTTCGAAGCGGTCGTAACCGGGTATAAGGTGCTTACGATATGGCTGGTGCAATTTGTCCTGCATCGCCTGTTTCAACACACTATAATCACGGGTGAGAAGTGAATATGCCAGGAGCGCGCTGCGCTGCAGGTTGAAAACGGCGTCTCTATGCGCGACCATTTTCGGTAGTGCTTTTCGTGCTTCTTGAGTCGGCACAAAAGTGTCAGGCACGACAACCACGACTCTGAGCCGTTCGTCCGCCACGGCAACTCGCTTGCAGATCAGACCATCCGCAGCATACGCGCTAAAGGTCAATCCGCCAAATAACGAAGCCGAGATGTTTTCAGGATGGCCTTCGCGCTGCACCGCAAGTGACAAAATGTGGTCATCGGTAAGGCCGGCGTTGACAAGCCGGTCCGCGCACTTCAGGCCGGCAATGGCAGCGGCGCCGCTACTGCCGAGGCCACGAGACAGAGGAATGGGATTGCTGATCTTGATGCTGAGCTGCGGGACATGGCTGCCAGAGAGGCGAAAGACATCCAGCGCAGACTGATACACCAGGTTGCCCGCGTCCAGGGCAATGGTTTCGCCTTCCTCGCCGGAATAGCTGATGTGCAGGTCATCTTCCGCATAGTCCATCTCCACGTCAAGGAAGAGCTGCAAGGCCAGGCCGATAGCATCAAAACCCGCCGCCAGATTTGAGGTGGAAGCAGGAACGCGAACTTTAACCATGAGCGCTCAATGTACGACTGCCGGGCTTGACCGCCGGGCCCAGCTCTGCAAGCTCAGGGTCGTCCGGCTGGTAGGTTTGAATTTCAAGGGAAATTAGCGCATGCAACGGCACGCCCAGGTCCACACGTCCGGCGCTGCGGTCCACAAGACAGCCTGCGCCCACAACTTCGCCGCCGAGCTGGCGCACCGCAGCGATCACTTCTTGCACGGAGCCGCCGGTGGTGACAACATCTTCGACTACCAGAACCCGCTCGCCGGGCGTGATAGTGAAACCGC
>CAZVSL010000460.1:0-1955 GCA_964629935.1 uncultured Calditrichaceae bacterium
TATTCCTCCGAGCCGGAATCCTTGCCATTGCAAACACTTGACGTCGATTTCGAAAGTGCCCCGGCGCTGGCAGACCTCGACGCTGACGGTGACCTGGACCTGGTCATCGGCGCAAATGACGGACAATTCCATTTCTATAGAAATGATGGTGATGCCCGTATCCCGGACTGGCGCCATGTGGCAGCCTATTTTGATAGCATTCAGGTCAAAAACTGGAGTACACCCGCATTCGTCGATATTGATGCAGATGGCGATCTGGATTTATTCAGCGGCTCGAAACTCGGCCCGATTTCATTTTTTGAGAATCAGGGCAACCAGTTTCAGCCACGTTTTGAGCCCACACCGAGCGCGCTCGACACTTCGTTCATCGACACGCAAACGTATCCCGCTTTCGTTGATATCGATGCTGATGGCGACCAGGATATGTTCGTGGGCACGGCTTTGAAAGGGATCGCATTCTTCCGGAATATTGGCACAGCACACCAGCCGGAATGGAAATTGGCGGACGCCAATATTCTGAAAACAGGATCGCTCTTTCGCATGGCCCCTGCATTTGTCGACGTCGACCAGGACGGCGACTACGATCTGTTTGTCGGCTTGAATTCCGGCGCCATACAATTCTACGAGAACACCGGCAACCGGCGCCGTCCTGAGTGGCGCCGGCGTACGACGGAATTTCTCGGCATCGATGTCCGCTCATTTTCAGCCCCGGCTTTCTCTGACCTCGATGGCGACCGCGACCCTGACCTGCTGCTGGGCAACAACAGCGGCGGCCTGCTGTTCTGGCGCAATCTTGCACGTGAGCACTCTTTCATCGATACGAAACCTGATTTGGTCAAACGTCTCGAAATACAGCAAGCATTGCGCACCCGTTTGCCCACGCCTTATGCGCCGGGACACACGATAGCTTATCATTCTTCTCAACCCCTGCCCGTATCTATTCGCATCTATGACCGGGATGGCGAGTTGGTAAAAACACTCCTGGATCAGACTCGACCGGCTGACAACTATCATGCGGCGTGGGATGGCCGGGACAAACAAGGCAACCCTATGCCGGCTGGTCTCTATTTTCTCAAAATCCGCCAGGGCCGGCATACGCACTTCCATAAGCTTGTTTATCATGACTGAGACCGGACTATCCGCTTGCCGGACTGCCGGCGCCAACTCCCGAATTACATTTTTGGTTGACATCCCTCATATCGTCCGCTATATTTGAGGGCCAACCCAATTTTTTGAGGAGAGTTAGCCATGTTCACCTATATTAGGGCAGGCATCTTGTGTCTGCTTTTTTGTCCCTGTTTGCTCTTTCCCCAAACCTTTGCTCTGAAGAGCCAGCCATCGGGCCTCGGGCTTGCACGCCATTCCAATGGCGTGGCAGTCGCGGACTATGATGTGGATGGCGACTTGGATGTCTATATTGTGGCAACAGCGCAATATGACGAAGCTGACGAAAACACCTGGAACCGGCTGTTTCAGAATCAGGGTGACGGTACGTTCACAGATGTGGCCCGGCAAGCAGGTGTGCTGAGCACGTTGCAGCACCAGGAAAACGGCAGCATGGGCAACAAATTCGGGGCAGCCTGGGGAGATTACGACAATGATGGCGCACCGGACCTGTTCCTGACAAATCTGGGACCGGATGAACTCTACCGTAACAACGGTGATGGCACCTTTACAGACGTAACCGGGCAGGCTGGCGTCGCGGGCCGCGCAGACGACCATAACACCAGTGCTGTCTGGTGGGACTATGATCTTGACGGCGACCTGGATTTGTATGTGAGCGCATGGCTTGGCGAGAACATTTTCTATGAGAATCTGGGCGATGGCACATTTCGAAACATCACTGCCCGGTCCGGACTGGGTGACAACGGCCAGACCTGGACCGCCATACCGATCGATGCCAACCATGACGGCTTGCCGGATATTTATGTGGTCAATGACTACGGCGCAAACAA
>CAZVSL010000460.1:1965-5302 GCA_964629935.1 uncultured Calditrichaceae bacterium
GGCAACGGCGGCTTTCGCGAGGCGACGCAAGAATTCGGTCTCGAGGACGAGGGACATGGCATGGGCGTCGATGTGGCCGACTATAACAACGATGGCTTTTTCGACATTTATCTCACCAACATTTCCGATATCGTGCCCTGCCCCCTTTTCACGAATACCGGAGATGGACGGTTTGTCAATAACGCCAGGCAGTTGGGCGTGGATGATACCGGTTGGGCATGGGGCACGCAGTTTTTCGATTGTGACCACGATGGCGATCAGGAGCTATATGTGGTCAATGGCTTTAAAATCGATCCCGGAAACAACTACTTTTTCGATAACTTGCTCGAACGTGGTAACCCGGGTTTCCTGGATGTCTCGGAGACTTCGGGAACAGACGGCGATTTTGAAGCCCGCGGCCTGGTGGTTTTTGACTACGACTCTGACGGCGATCTCGATCTGCTGGTTGCAAACTGGTGGAAACCGCCCTACCTTTACGAGAATCAGTCGGCAACCGGGAGCTGGCTCAAGATTGTCTTGCAGGGCACAATGTCAAACATAAATGGTGTGGGAGCGACTGTACACGTCAAAGTTGGCGGCAGAACCCTGCACCGCGCCAATGATGGGGTTGATTTTCTGGGCCAGAGTATCACGCCGGTCCATTTTGGCATCGGCCAGTTCCGGGAAGTGGACGAAATCAAAGTCAAATGGCCGAGCGGAACCGAGGATATCTTGACGGATGTGGCTGCCAACCGGATTGTCCACATAACCGAAGGCGGAGGAGAAGTGACGCAGGTTGAGGAAGCGCCTGCCACTGAAGTTGATTTCAAGCTGATTGGCAACTATCCCAATCCATTTAACGGCGTCACCACTGTCGAGTTTGCCTTGCCCAAATCCGGCCTGGTGGAATTCACCGTCCGCGATGTCTTAGGGCGTGAAGTCTACAGGCTTAACCGGCGGTTTGCTGCCGGGCAGCATCGCATAAAATGGGGAGGCGAAAATACCAGCGCCCAGCCTGTAAGCAGCGGCTTTTACTTGTATACCGTCGCCTTTGGTGACCGGGTGCATGCAGGCAAATTGGTATATCTGAAATAGCAATCCCCTGTCTGAGGTGCAAACGAAGTGATACAAAAGCGTCCTGGTTTTGTCATAGCCATCCTGATCGGATTGGGAATCGCTGCCTGGCTGGTCAAGCAATCTCTCGCCCCGCACTCCGGCCTGCTTGATACCGGACAATACGCCGAGGACAATGGCGTCGTTTATCTGAATACCGCGCCCGGGGTCGCGTACGTCGGCATGGATGCGTGTGCCGATTGCCATCCTACCATCTATAATTCCTATCTCGATGCTGAGATGGGACGCTCCATGGAACGGTTGACGCCGGACAATATTATCGAGCAGTTTCCACAACAACAGGCAGTGTACGATTCTTCGCGCAACTATCATTATGAAATGGTGCGCAAAGGCGACCGCTTTTTCCAGCGCGAGTTTCGTGAAGACGAATCGGGACGGGTTATTCACGAACGCCTGGTTGAAGCTCAGTACATCATGGGCTCAGGCAACAACTTGCGCATGTATTTCCACAATGAGAACGGCATGCTGTATGAGCTGCCTCTGACATGGTATGTGCATGAAAAAAAATGGGATATGAGCCCGGGCTATCGTGATTACATAAATCTGCGCTTTTCCAGATTTGCCTCGAAAAAATGTATCACCTGCCACAATTCTTATCTCAAACCTGTGGCGGTATCCGAAAACCGTTATGCTGAACCGTTTGCTCTGGGCATTGGCTGTGAACGCTGCCATGGCCCAGGTGAGCTGCATGTGCGGAACAAGCGGGACAAGCTTGCGACCGCGGATGAAGACGCCCGCACCATCGTTAATCCGCGCAAACTCTCTTTTGAACGGCAGCTCGATGTATGCCGGCAATGCCACTTGCAGGGTAAGGCCTGGGCGCTGCAGCCCGGCAAAGGATGGTTTGATTTCAGGCCGGGCAGGCTGCTTGCATCACATCGGTCCGTGTATTATCCAAAGCGAACACACAAACAGGTCTTCGAAGTAGCAGATAGCGCACAACGGCTTGCCATGAGCAAATGCTTTACGCAAAGCGGCGGCGGCATGACCTGTATCACCTGCCACGATCCGCACCGCAGCATCAAAACCTTCAGCCCGCAGCATTATAATGATAAATGTATGACCTGCCATGAGGCGGCATCGCTATCCCGCATCGATGACAATGGCAGTCATGCGCGCACGGGCGACTGCATAACCTGTCACATGAACCGAACCGGTACCGACAAAACCTTGCATGGCGTTTCCACCACGGACCACTGGATTCGTATCGGCGCCACCGAGACCGACATCGACTGGACTATTCTCAAATTGCCAGACAGTGAAAAGCCGCGCGTTACCCTGACGCCGGAAGTCGACGCCGACGATGATGCTGCTGATTTGCGCAAGGCAATTGCGTATCTGGATTATTATCAGGAGCGTGACAGCCGCAAGGTTTATCTCGACTCCAGTCTGGCATATCTGGCGCGTGCGCGGCAGCAAAATTCAAATGAGTTTGTGTTCTATGAAACACGCGGCGATGTGCAGCGGGAATTAGGCCAGCCGGATTCGGCTATTCCGGATTACGAGCGTGCCGTTGAGCTCGCGCCCGGCCTGGCCCGGCTGCACTACAAGATCGGCAAGGCCAACCTTGCTCTTGCCCGGCATCAGGTTGCCGTCGCCAATCTCAGACGTGCTTTGCAGCTTAAGCCGCGTGTGCCGGAATATCTTGAAAGTTTGGCGTCGGCCCTGGTGGAGCTTGGCCGCCCGGCTGAGGCCATAGACGCCCTGCAACAGGCGCTGCAAATCGACGCTCAAAATCCGTACGCCTTCTACCGGCTTGGCAACCTGTATGTTTTCGAACGCAACGATCCGAGGACGGCGCTGGACTATTTCGAGCGCGCTGTGCAACTGGATCCGGACCTGCCAAACGGTTTCATAAATCTTGGCAACACCTACGCCATGCTTGAGCGTTATGATGATGCTATCAAAGCCTATCACAAAGAACTTTCCATGCGTCCCAATTCGGCTTTTGCGGCGATGAATCTTGGCCGCATTTATGCTCTGCAGGGCAGCGTGGCGCAGGCGAAGTCAGCGCTTGAACGCGCCCTCTCCATCGACCCTTCGCTAAAGATGGCAAAGCAAATGCTCGACGAGCTTCGCAATTTGTAGTCTGCTATCCCAACCATTCTCAATAGCTGCTGTTTTCTATTTATTTAGTGTTTGTTCTGTTTGTTCAATTCTGGCAAAACCTCTTTGCTGTGCAACCGATGGGTTAGTATCGCTTTTGTGAAACCCTTACAGGGTT
>CAZVSL010000461.1:0-5302 GCA_964629935.1 uncultured Calditrichaceae bacterium
GTGATAAATCTTCTTGGTCAATTTTGTGGGCGCAAACACTGCCGTAAAACAGGAGACCGTGTCGCCTTCAGCATAGCGAAACAGACCATCATGATCCTTGAAGAACTCATACCACTTCGGTTTTTCGAATCTGAGCACAAAATCGTCCGAAGTGGTGCTTTTGCTGGCATGATGGTAAATACCCGATGACTTCAGGGAAAGCGGCACCGGCGGAATGCGATTGAAGAAGTAGAGCAAATTGATAACGGCGAACAGCCCCACAACAAGCAGTCCTGCTGTAAGGTAATGATTGCGCGTTGCGAAAACCGTGTGCTTGTAGAAATAGCGGACAACAGCCAGTACCATGAGCAGGCTCAATAAACCGCCGCCTAAAAAAGTCAGAACGTTCATGACCTTAAGCAGCACGGGAATAAAAAAGATGAAGAACGAAAAGCAGGCGACAAAATAGAGAGCCAGCAGCATGTAGACATTTCTCAGTCGATTCTCCAGAAACTCATTTGCCACCAATAGCAGCACAAGAATGCTCACGAAGATAGCAGTTTTCGTAAAGGAAGCGCTTTGAAAATAGAAGATGACGTAGGCGCTGAACAACCCACCCAGAAAAAACTGCAATCCCAGCGGTAACCATTTTTGATGTTTGGTGATAAAAGGGTGCTTTATCCGACCGTGGTCAACCAGAACCGTAATGATGATCAAGCCGCCGAGCAGGAGAAGATAGAACAGCAAGATAAGGTTATCGACCACCTGATCGATACGTCGCAGCGTGACGCTGTCCCATGTAAAACCGCCAAAGAAAAAGACAACCGGGTTAAAGCGTTCTATGCGCTCGTACCAATCTTTTACCTTAACGATAACGTCAAACATGCGGCTGCAATAAAGTAAGTTTGAGGAACGGTTATGAAAACGTCAAAAAAAGGCAAGATTTTAAAATAGCAAAGTAGTTTTTGTAAATCAAGTAGCTGGCAAAAAAATGTTGACAAACTTGGATTTTATGCTATTTTAGCGCAATACTTCCCTACCCTAACAACCTGTCTGTTGTGCGTTGTCTTCAGCGAACATTTGATGCTCAATTCTGCTGCGGGGAGGCTGAAAACAACTTGTCCATTTTAGAAAGGATCGACCATGCGCGAAGGATTTTTTGATAAGTTTCTCTATTGGGCGACTGCGATCGATACCACGTTGTTCGGCAAAGAGATGATCATCCTGCTATTGGGGACCGGTATCTTCCTTACTCTGAAGACGCGCGGTTTGCAGTTTAGGTACTTTTTTCATTCGCTTAAGGTGGTATTTTCAAAGGAAGCACGCTCGGAGGAAGGGAAAGGCGATATCTCTCCGTTTGCTGCTCTGATGACGGCGCTGGCCGCCACCGTCGGCAATGGTAACATAGCAGGCGTCGGAACAGCCATCGCTATTGGGGGACCGGGCGCGCCGGTTTACATGTGGTTAGCCGCCCTGTTTGGCATGGCAACGAAATATGCCGAGGGCTTCCTTGGCGTCGAGTTTCGGGAGGTCGCACCCAACGGTACGATGGCGGGCGGTCCGATGTACTATGTCAAGAATGGTCTCAGGAATAAAAAGCTTGGTCGCTATCTTGGTCTGGCCTTTGCCGTTTGCGGTACCATCGCCTGCCTTATCGGTACGGGCAATATGGCGCAATCGAACTCCATGACCGCCTCGCTGGCCAACACCCTGAACCAGGTGTTTCACGACGGCACGGCTGCACAACAAGCGCCGGCGCTCTACTATGTGGTCATCGGTGGCGCCATTGCTGTTCTCGTCGGGCTGGTTATTATCGGCGGTATAAAACGCATCGGTCGTGTCTCCGAAAAGCTTGTTCCTGCCATGATCGTATTTTACTTCATCTTTGCTATTGGCATCATCATCAGTATGTTCGAGCATATTCCTGCTGCTTTTGTTCTTATCTTTGAGTCCGCATTTGGCTTTCGACCGCTGGTGGGCGCTTCTGTTGGCATCGCTATCCAGAGCGGTGTGAGTCGTGGCCTGCTTTCCAACGAGGCCGGGCTTGGTTCGGCAGCCATAGCACAAGGCGCCTCCACTTCGGAAGACTCGACGCAGAATGGCCTGATCGCCATGACCGGCGTCTTCATCGATTCCATCTTTGTCAACACGCTCACCACGTTGACAATCGTGCTGACCGGCGCGTACATGCAAACACAAGCGTGGCAAGGGGAGGCGTTCAACAATGTCACCGCTATCCTTGTAACTCAGAAGGCTTTCGATACGGTCTACCCGTTTGGTATTGGCGGGGCGATCATCGCCATCAGCTCTTTTGTATTCGGGTATACCACATTGCTTGGCTGGTCTTATTACGGAGAAAAGTGCATCGAATTCGTCGGCGGTGACAAGGTGATTATGCCTTTCCGTTGGGTGTTTATCGCATTCCTGTTCGCCGGCGCCGTGATGACGCCCATAGCAGGTCAAAGCATGAATTACCTCAATATCGTTTGGAGTCTGGGTAATATCGGCAATGCTCTGATGGCTATTCCTAATCTGGTGGGACTGCTTTTCCTCGTGGGTCTGGTGGCAAGAATCAGCAGAGCCAGATTGGAACAAACGTAAGGCTTCGCGCGTCAGTCTTGCAAGGTTTTACAGAAAAAGGCGAAGGTCTCGATAACCTTCGCCTTCTTTTTTTCCGATATTGCTTTTGAACTGCGAATTCATTAACATTGCCCGACTCAAAATGACTGTTGAAGCAGAAACATCTATGATTGAACCCAAAAGTTTTTACCGAGATTTCGACGAACTACTGCTGCAGATTCGACATCAGAAATCCGATAAGAATTTCCTGTTTTCCATACTCGAAACTGTGCAGAAAAACGTAGCTGACCGCGTTCACCTGGGCAGCATGAAATTGTATGAAGAGTGGAGTAACGAATTCGTTCTTACCATGATGTTCGAGAACAGCCACGCCCGCGAGGTATCAGAAGATATCATGCTCAATCCGGATGCCGCTGAGCTGGTGCTGAAGCATGGCAGCTATATCTTCGATGATGATAGCTCGCCATTGGTGCAGGAGCTGCGCCAGCAAGCGAATAATGCGGTTTCTGCAGCCATAGCGATTCGCGGGCGCGAGCAACGCTGGATCGCGGTGTTCGAGCTCAAACTTGGCTGGGTGCGCGAGGAAGTTATCTTCTCGCTCAATGCCATCCGCACAGCGATCAACTACCGCATGTTTTCCGATAGAATCCACACCGATCTCGAACAGGCAGCACAAATTCAGCAGAGCCTTCTGCCGCAGGAACTTCCGCAATTCAAGGGATATGACATTGCCGCCCGAACCCAGCCCACGGAAGTAGTTGGCGGAGACCTGTATGATTTCTATCAGTTTGATGAAGAGGTGTTCGGGTTATGTATCGGGGACGCCAGCGGCCATGGCCTGCCGGCAGCACTGCTGGTGCGGGATGTTGTGATCGGCTTGCGCATGGGACTGGAGAAGCACATGAAGATGGTGCACACCCTGCAGAAGCTAAACCACGTTATCTATCGCAGCACCTATTCCTCCCGGTTCGTTTCCTTGTTTTATGGAGAAATCGAGCTCAACGGCCATCTCATCTATGTTAATGCCGGCCATCCGACGCCGTTCATTGTGAAGGGCGACGAAGTGCAGGATCTTAAAGCTACCGGCCTCATTCTGGGCGCCTTGCCGGAGATTCACATGCACCGCTCGTACGCCCACATGGATACCGGCTCTGTACTCGTGCTGTATAGCGACGGTTTGTTCGAGCGTGAGAACCGCGACGAAGAGTTGTTCAACATCAATCGTATGAAACAACTGGTGATCGAGAACCAGGAGAAAGGCGCTCGGGAGCTGGTGGACCTTGTCTATCAAACCGTGTATGATTTTGGCAATCGCACCAAGTGGGAGGATGACAGCACCCTGGTCATCGTCAAGCGATTGACCTCAGAATAGCGAGACGCGCCGAATACTTCGGATTTCAGCTTTCTTTCTTATATCCTTGTTTCCTCTGTGTCATCTTTGCGCTCTCATGTCTCTGCGTGAATGTGTCTGTTACATCGCGGCTCGAACTTTCCACGACTATCCCGCCGGCTTCAGACGCCTCAGTTTTTTAGTTTCCTGACGATAATAGCGGCATGAAGAATCGCCGCAATTATTATCGCGTGCTCCAGGTTCAGCCTGACGCGCCGGTGGAAGTGATCCGTGCCGCCTACAAGACACTGATGCGCGAGCTGCGTCTGCATCCGGATCTGGGCGGCGAGCTCTGGAATGCCCAGATTCTGAATGAAGCCTACGAAGTTCTATCAGATGATGAAAAGCGGCGCGATTATGATATTTTGCTCTACGAACGTTACACCAAGAAGCCTGTTCGCGACGCCCTCTCTGATAAAGCGCCTCTGATCACGCTTTTCTGCCCATTCTGTAAGCGACCGTTAGCCCGCCGCGCAAAACCCGAAGAATGCTGTCCAACCTGCCGCAGCCCGCTCCGCTCTGAAGAAGAGGAAAACACGGCCCACAGCCCGCGCCGGACCAGACATCGGATCAAAAAGAACAGTACGGTCTACTACCACACCACCTGGCCGCAGAAGCGTCGCAGCGCCCGACTCATAGACGTTTCCACTAGCGGCCTGCGCTTCCACTGCTCTGAAAAATTGACGCCGGATATGCTGGTCAAACTCAGTGGCCCTTTTCTCCGGGGCGTGGCCAAAGTTATCAATGTGCACAAATGCTTTCTTGGTGAACAGAAAGTCTATTCCGTGGGCGCGGAATTCATCTCCGTTGTGTTTGTGCAGCCAAAAGGGGGGTTCTATTCCTCAAAAGCATAATGGATCATTATGAGTGAAAAGAAAGAAAGCAGACTGTTGAAATCCAAACTCGATATCGCAAATTGTGAGTCCTGTGCCTGTCTGAATCTGCGCAAGGCCTCGCGTGCGACCACGCAGTTTTATGACAAAGTCTTGCATCCGAGTGGGCTGCGCGTCACGCAATTCGCCATCCTGGCAACCATCGTACGCGCTGATGCCATCACCATTTCAAAGCTGGCCGGGCGCATGGTAATGGACCGAACCACGCTCACCCGCAACCTCCGGCCACTGCAACAACAAAACCTCATTTCTCTGAATCCCGGCACAGATCACAGAACGCGTTTGATCAGAATTCAACCCGCCGGTGAGGCCGCGCTCGAAAAAGCCCTGCCGCTTTGGCAAACTGCTCAGCAGCGTTTCGTCAAAGGCCTGGGCATCGAACCCTTCCATCAACTGCTCGGCAGGCTTTCGAATGCCATCGAGATTGCACGCGAGCTACAGGAAGCGCTTTAAGTCCGGC
>CAZVSL010000462.1:0-2348 GCA_964629935.1 uncultured Calditrichaceae bacterium
GCCGACAACCGGTTTGCGCCTTTTATTCGCAAGTACAGCGAGACAGGCCATCACATAAGCAGCCTTGAGATTCCCGCGAAGTTTATGCCGCGCACAGCGCGCGATTTTGGTATCACAAGAAACCGTGGATTCGAAAGCCTGACTCTTACCTCGGATGAACGCTACCTTATCACAGCCAGCGAGCAGGCGCTGGCGCAAGATGGTCCGCTAACCGACCCGGAAACCCGTTCACCCACAAGAATCGTCAAATATGATCTCGGCGCCGGAGATGCCGTGGCAGAGCATCTCTATTGGGTCGAGCCAGTGCATGACGTTAGCCGCTATGAGAATGGGTTCATGGATAACGGCCTGGTTGAGCTGGGTGTATTGGATGACCACAAGTTGCTGGCTTTGGAGCGTTCTTATGTTGCCGGCCGCGGAAACGCCATCAGGCTTTTCACTGTGTCGTTGACCCAGGCAGACGACATCAGCGGTATTGAGCGGCTTGACCGCACCAATCTTTCCGAGGTCCAACCGGCCCGCAAGCAGCTCCTTCTCGATCTTGGCATCCTCGGCATCCGGTTGGATAATGTGGAAGCCATGGCTTTTGGGCCGGAGTTGGCCAACGGTGAGCGTCTGCTGCTGCTGGCAAGCGACAACAATTTTAACCCCAGACAAATTACACAGTTTATTGCCCTGGCGCTGTCAGAGCAAACAGCTTCTGATCTGAACCGGGACGCCATTTACGAGATTCAGGGAACGGCGCAATGGTCACCGATGCTCGCTCAATCCGTACAGCAGGTCACGGGCAGCGTCACCCACATTCCGCGCAAACGTATCAACCGCGGCTTCTGGATGCAGGATGTAACCGGCGACGGCAATCCCGCGACCTCAGACGCCATCTATGTTTCAACAGATTCGCAGGCGCCGCCTGTGGAAGTCGGCGACCTGGTGACCGTGGATGGCCAGGTTGCAGAGTATGCTCAGAATGACGGGCTGCCGGTCACACAGATTAACGCCACGCGCATATCAGTGCAGGCAAGCGCACAGGATTTGCCAGCGCCGGTACGCATCGGCCGCAATGGCCGGCGGCCTGCCAGCGAAAACATCGAGGACGACAGCCTGATGGTCTTCGAACCCGCCAAAGACGGCATCGATTTCTATGAAAGTCTCGAAGGCATGCGCGTGGAAATCCACGACGCGGTGGTCGTTGGTCCACTGGTGTACGGCGAATTTGTGGTTGTAGCCGACAGCGGTCGCGACGCCGGTGACCGCACCAGTGCGGGCGGCGTACGCCTGCGCGCCAACGATTTCAACCCGGAACGTATCTTCGTGCGCGCGTACAAGCAACAGAACCGGCAACCTGTCACGGTTGGCGATTTCCTGCCGGGAACGATTCGCGGCATACTCGAATACGCCCGGGAGAATTTCAAGCTGTTTGTCACGGAGCCGCTGCCGGCAACTGCTTCGTCTTTGCAGTCAGCAGATTCCACAAATATCCAGGCCAGCACTGAACACCTCACCATCGCTACCTTTAATGCAGAAAATCTCGACGCCGCGGAGGAGCAGGAAAAGTTTGATGCGCTGGCAGAATCCATCGTCAGGCATTTGGCTGCGCCTGATATTTTGGCCCTGCAGGAGGTACAGGATAACAATGGCAGCACAGATGACGGCGTCGTGGCTGCTGACGAGAGCTTCGTCCGCCTGATACAAGCGATTGCTGCGCAGGGCGGTCCGCAGTATGACTATTGCCAAATCGATCCGCTTGACAAGCAGGATGGCGGCCAGCCCGGCGGCAACATTCGCGTCGGCTTCTTGTTCAATCCGGCCCGTGTGGCGTTTGCTCGTCGCGGCGATGCCAGCGCCACGCTCGCCAACTCTGTTTATACCGATTCTACCGGTCTGCGCTTGCGTCTGAATCCCGGACGCATCAGTCCGAATGACCCGGCTTTTGAACAAACGCGCAAATCCCTGGCTGCGGAATTTGAATTCAACGGACACAGGTTTTTTCTCATCAATAATCATCTCAGCTCAAAGCGCGCTGACGACCCGCTGTTTGGCCGGAATCAGCCGCCGCGGCTGCTGAGCGAGACCGAACGGCAAAAGCAGGCGCTGGTGGTGCAGGCGTTTGTACACGACCTGTTGACCGCAGAGCCGGCCGCAAATGTAATCGTTTTAGGAGATTTGAATGAGCATGAGTTCCGTGCGCCCGTGCAGCTCATCGCCGGCCGCTATCTCAGCAATCTCATCGACCGCGTGCCGGCGCCGGAGCGCTACACCTACATCTATCAAGGCAATTCACAGGTGCTCGACCATATCCTCGTGAGCCGAAATCTGCTGCGAGAACATGACCCTGAAGTCGATATCGT
>CAZVSL010000462.1:2358-3819 GCA_964629935.1 uncultured Calditrichaceae bacterium
ATCGTGCACATCAACAGCCATCTGGCGCAGGAGCAGCGCGCCAGCGACCACGATCCGGTGCTGGTGCGGCTGCATTTGCCGATGCGGCAGGACGCACAGGCGGAAACTCGCTGAGTGTTGAAGCACAAATCCGAAATTCGAATATCCAACTAAATACGAAACAAATTCAAAGTCGTAAATTCCTAAAATGGACAAAGCCGGAACAAAAACACACGCAAAGACGCAGAGCCGCAAAGATAAAAGAACTCTGCGTGCTCGGCGCGCCTTTGCGTGCGCCCTTTAAGCAGTTCTATAAAATGTCTCTAGCCAGAATGACAAGACTTAACTTCTCAGGTACCAAAAGAATGATAGTCTTTTGCCTCTCATGGTTCCTTGTCCTCCTGTGCGCCTGCTCCAACAAAAATAACGAGAAAATTCCCATCGCAAATATCGAACAAGCCCCGCCTGTGGTGGCTGCCGACACGCAATACGCAAATGTATTCAAGCCGCTCGATGGCGTTTGGCAGGGCGAATTTTACGTCTACCGCGACCGGCGCGGCCAGGTAGAAGGCGTGGCGCAACCGGCGCAATTCGACAGCACCGTGATCGATTCTCTGCCCCTGGAGCTTGAGCTCGTGATCGATGTCCGGCAAAGCTACCGCTCGCAGTCACCCTATTTTCAACGCGTGGAAATCCGGGACACCTACACGGATGCAGAGGGTAACACTCGGGTGGAGGAGAGCCGCGGCGTCAACAAAGTGCAGAACGGACAATTATGGTGTGTGGTGGCGAAGCCTGATGAGACTGTTATTCACGCCGGCTCACTGGAAGGCGAGCATACCATCATCTGGCAGCGGTCGGTGGACGAGCCGCTCAAAATTGAATATTTTCGCGAAACCGTCCTGAGCGACCGCTACGCGATTATCGGCTGGGGCTACTATGGCGACGATGATCCCGAGCTGAGGCCGGAGTACTGGTTTGAGGCGAGATACCATAGGGTTGAGGAAAAAAAGTAAACGGCGATTTCGAAGATCAATCTGATCAAGGATTATCTCAAATAAATGAACTTCACGGCCTGAAGACGATCGCCGTATCTTGCTATTGCAAAATAGGCTCCATTGGCCAGGATGCCGCCCTCACTGTCTCGTCCGTCCCAGGTCAGTTGAAAGCTTACTGAAGTTGGCCTTATTGTGAATTCTCGAACCACTCTCCCCAGGACATTGACAATCTTAACCTGTATCTGTTTGAGCGAAGGACTATCAAACAACAAAGTAGCGGCTCCATTCACAGGATTTGGATAGAGACGAAGTTGAAAATTTTCAGGAATGCGCTGTCTTTCCGCATCCTCTACGCTGGTAGGTCTTTCGCCATATTCCACTCCATTGATTCTTGCATAGATCAGACTCTCCTCTCCGAATTGAATTAAACCAAGACCCACTGCGTATCGGCCTAAGGCCTCCAGATATATTAATGAGTCTGGAG
>CAZVSL010000462.1:3829-5299 GCA_964629935.1 uncultured Calditrichaceae bacterium
CAGTATCCCAGAATCGGTCAAAGACTTTGACGCGGCTTGTGTCTTTGACGGCGAACGCACGCGTGATGCCATCATACGTGACAATCCATTTCACGCCCAATCCATGCCGGGTATCGAGAAACGGAAAACCCGAGTCCACACTTTCGGGAAACTCCTGAGATTGATAGACAACTGTTGAATCTTTGTCGTAGAAATAATAGGAACGTGTTTCGCCTTCAACAACTTCATAGACTGTCAAGCTGTCCCCTAACAAAGTATCAGCCGCTACGACCCGGTGAAGATTGGGATCAACTTGCAGAACCGAATAAATCCATTCGTTACCCTTGGCGAGAGGAAAAAAATCATAGGCATTGGGAAGTTGAGACCACGATAGTGCTGGTGAAGAACATAGGCGTAGTAGCACTATCAAGAAAACAAAACGCACGCGGACCATGGCTGACGATTTCATATTATATCACCTCGGTTAAGCGGGGCGCCGGAATGACAACTTTGTAGAGTTTCCGGAGGACACTAATTTAGTTATTTGACAGGATAACAGGATTACACAAGATAATAGTTGTCCGTTCCGAAAACATTGCAGTATCATTATCCTGTATATCTTGTGAATCCGGTCAAAGACGAAATGTAATCGGATTTGTGAATCATTTGCTTAGCCTATCCTTTTCGTGTTATCATTGTCAGATTCATGCCGTCCCATGCGGACAAATAAGCA
Source organism: uncultured Calditrichaceae bacterium (assembly GCA_964629935.1). Lineage (GTDB taxonomy): Bacteria > Zhuqueibacterota > Zhuqueibacteria > Oceanimicrobiales > Oceanimicrobiaceae > CAZVSL01. Next base: position 4,542 of record CAZVSL010000462.1, read on the forward strand.
CCTTCCCCTCCGTCATGTCTTTCTGGTATTCCAACAGCCCGTCCACAACTTCGCTCAACTTCACGCGCTTCCTGACACTGCTTTCCAACACCCCGGCTGCCACCAGTTTTTGCACGCGGTTCAGCAATCGCATCTTGCCAGCCAGGCTCTTTTGCATGATCCAGTTTTTCAGCCAAAAGCCTTCAACCCGTTTGTTCTTGAAGATGAGGTCGTGCGGATTTATGCTGCTGCAGGCTTCGCTGGACAAGGCGCCGTAGACAACCACAACCGAATCTGGCGGCAAGGCGGCGAGGATTCGTCCGGTCATGTCGCCGGCTACGGGTTCAAACGCTATGGTTGCTTTTAATCGGCTGCATTCGCGGGCCAGGACTTCTTCGAACTCGTCTGAGCTTGAGTTCAAGACGATTTCTGCTCCCATTTCTTTTAGCAGCTCAACCTGTTCAGTGCGCCGGACAATATTGACCAGCGGGAATTTTTCTCTGGCAGCCAAGCGAATCAGCATGCGGCCGAGCTGACTTGCAGCGGCGGTTTGAACAGCCGCACGGTGGCCCTCCTGTCTTGCTTTCGCCAGCAAACTGTAGGCTGTGGCCGGATTTACGAACAGCATGGCGCCGTTTTCTGTGCTCAGCCGGCGTTGCAACGGAGCGCACAGCAGCGCATCCGTGAGACAGTACTGCGCCCAGGTGCCGTGGCGCGCTGATTTGTAAGCGCAAGCAACGCGCCTGCCAACCAGCAGTCTGGCCATCATCCCGCCGCCG
>CAZVSL010000463.1:0-5295 GCA_964629935.1 uncultured Calditrichaceae bacterium
TCGACCTGCCCGCCCTTTTGGCGAAACGCATCGGCCACGGCAAGACAGGCGTCCCGCGCCTTGAGTGCGCTACCGCCGACCCCACCCGGATTGAACATGCCGATCTCGATGCCGTCGAAATCAACCTGTGGCCAGCGGGCGCGCAACTCCGCCTGCTTCAGGATTTCGGTTTCGACGCCAAATTTCGCAAGCCGCTTCTTGCGTTCGTAAACGTCGTGCTGCATGCCTTCGGGAATGAGGACCAATCGCCCGGTGGAGAGCATGATCTGCTTTCCCCACTCTGTTTGCCAGTGCGCCCATAATTCATAGGCACGCAAAGCCAGGCGTGTGTAGAGCAGGTCTTCCCCGTAATCGGCGCGAATCAGCCGGGTTTCTCCGCCGGAGCTCGCCCGAGCATTGCCGGGGCCATAGGCATCGAGCAGCGTGACGCTGGCGCCCATTTGCTGCAGGTAGAAAGCGGTCCAGCCGCCAAAGGCGCCCGCGCCGATGACGATGATGTCAGGGTTTCTCCGGGCAAAGAAAGGGGCTGTTTTACCGGCGGAGACCGCTTCAGCGGTCTGAGAACGTTTGCCCAAAGCCACAAGGGCCAAATTCCCGACGACAGCTTGTAGGAAAGTTCTTCTGTTCATGGCTTTGTCCTCGTTCGAAGACGACTCTGCAAGTTCCCGGAATTACCAACCAGCGGCCATTTTATGAACCTTGAATAACTGGCCGTCAACGAGTGAGCTGCAATGAACACAGCAAACAGGTTGATGACGATTTCAATTAGAGGTTCGGAAACGAATTTCAGACGCGACAGCGGAATCAGAGGCAAAAGGACCGGCAAAAGCAGGCCGTGTAGCGCACACAACAGCGCGGCCCAGATGCCCCGGGCATCGAGATCGACCTTTCCACTCAGACGAAAGACGTATGACATGTTCTCTCCTTAAATCTGTATTTGATAGGTGAATTTCAACACGACCTGGCGGGCGGAGGCAGGGCTGGCTTGCGGCGCACCTTCGAGCACCCGTGAATCGTTGAACACCAGGTATACATACGACAGCGGCGCAAACTCCCAGGCGAAGCGCACGTTCCAAACCGAATTCCGGGCGAACGAGTTGTACTGGTAAAAAGCGAACATCTGCACCCGTGGATTGAGGGCCAGACGCAGTACAGAGCCGAGCAGGTGCGTGGTGGCGTTTTCACGCTGCATACCGAGATCGCTGACTTGGTTGAATTCGTAATCGACAGTCAACGCGATTAGAGGCGAGGGGGCGTATTTGAGCTGAATCCCTAATTCCTGTCGAGTGCCATTGAAGTAACCACCGGTTGTACCGAAAACACTTGCCGCCATTCGTCGCGATTGATCGGAACCGGTACGAATCAGATAGCGCCAGTAGGTGTAATTACCGGCTGCGAGCGCAACGCCGAATGGCTTGAAAAATTGCACATCTCGTGGCTCCAATCGCTGCCAGTTCGGGACAACATGGAAAGCGAGCCACCCGCCATTGCGGAAGACCAGGTTCAACGGCCGAAGCGTCACGAAACCCTCCTGAAATTTTCGGTCGGAGGCGCGATGATAGAAGAAGCTCGTGAAGCCAGGGGCAAGCTTGTGAATGAATGCCGGCCTCCATCGCGGCCGCCAATCCAGTGACACCGCCGGGCTGGTGAGGATGAAATCCTGCCGGCGCACGAAGCCGCTGGCGGCGTTGTAGTTTCGAGTCACGAATGCCTGCCAGTGGCCGACATAGCCCCAGTTCGCATCATTATAAATCCAAACGTGCGAAGCATAGCCGTTACCCTCTGCGCCGTGCGTCCACGACCGCGAAAACATAGGCACGAACGAGAGGGTGGGGCTGAAGCGAAACAGGCCATCGACGCTGGCCACGGTGTTGTGCACGGCGCCGGCGTCCGCCATACTCTCATCGCTGCGATGGGTGATCATGGCGCCCAACCGGTTTCTCTCGCCCAGGTTTTTGCTGTAACGTCCGACAGCGAAAGTGCTTGCCGGATTGTCCTCGTTGCCACGCTGCCGGATGAGCAAAGCGCCGAGGTTTTGTTCAGGATTACGTGAGATAAGGCGTAAGCCGGCATCGATGGCTATCGGTTGTCCGAAGCGATCCAGCCCGATGCGCCGGCTGAAAAACGGCATCACCGTTGCCGAGTGGCCCAGGGCAAAAAGGTTAGCGTTTTCCAGGAAAAACTGCCGCTTCTCCGGGAAGAAGACCGAAAAGCGTGAGGTGTTGATGACCTGCCGGTCGGCGTCGGCCTGGGCAAAATCGGTGTTGACGGTGAGATCGATGATGGTGTTGGGCGTCATCGCCCACTTGACTTCGCCGCCTATGGCCGATTCGTTGCCATGACGGGCCGTACCAGCCGTGCGGGTGCTGTTTCTCCGCATCACCGTGTAGGGTTGCAGCCGGATGTTTTTGCCGGGTGGCGGCGGCTCGATGCCGGTGAGCACACCGGCATAATCCATCCGATAGGGGTTGTAGACGCGTGGCCAGGGCGACCAGCCGGTGATCTCGTTGTTGCGGCGAATATTGCGCACGAAGTTGATGCGCCATTGTGGGTTTTCAGCCTGTGGGTAGCGCAAAGTCGACCACGGAATGGCCGTTTCCACCATCCATCCCGAATCCGTCACCGTGGTGCGTGCTTGCCAACGATCATCCCAATCGCGATTGTAAACCTGCCCGTCGATCACCTGCAGGTCGTACAACGCTCCATAGGGATTGACTTGAAAGCTGACACAGCTTCTGCCATCGCCAAAAGCATCGAGGGTGACGCCGAAGAGGTCGTTTTGGAAGTAATCGAAATCGCGGCGCAGGTTGAGCACCCGCACCCCTCTGGCGCCGGTGGTGTCGCGGCAAAGAGCCCCGACATAGAGATAGTTAGCATCGTATAGCAAGCGCACCTCGGTATCGAAGGAGGGTTTGTTGCCCTGATACGGCTCGATTTGGGTAAAGTGACGGGCGGCCCCGGCCCGCTGCCAGTCCGGCTCGCTCAACCTGCCATCGATGACCGGAGCGGCATAGGCGCGCACGGCGTGTACAGCCGGGCGTTTTGCCGGTGGCGGAAAGACGCTCTGATCATCCGGCATCCCATGCAACGCTGACACTGCGGCGACGATACCGATCATGGCTCTGATCTTCATCCACAAACTCCTAGTTTCTGAGATTGAGGGACAGGGGCAGCCCCATCCCCCGGCATGCCCCGATACGAGTTCCGTATCTGTCCCTCTTTAAAACAGCGGCGGAGGTTGTCATGTGTCCGCAACTGTATTCATACGGTGTTCGGCTCCATGGATTGCTCTATCGAAGCAGATCAATAGGCACGGTGGCGCGCATAATGACGTTCCGTCCGGGATTGAGCGCGTACGTTTTGTAGCGACTCAAATGGCTGCGATAGGCAATGTCGAATAGATTGCGCACCTCTACGCTGGCGCTGATGCGCTCGTCCCAAAGTGAAAAATCCCCGCCGACCGTCATGTTGAACAGCGTGTAACCGTCTGTTTCGCTCTCGAACGGTGCAACGCGGTTTTGCTCAAACGTCGTCACGGTGGAGAGAGTCAGGTAAGGCATCCGAATCGACCCGAAGGTCGATCCCACCAACCGCACGCCCACTCTGAACCGATTGGCGGGAATGAGCGGCAGGGGCAACCCCGTCTGCTCGTTCTCGGCACGAAGCGCATCAAATCCACCCGAAACCACCAGCCACCGCATGAGCTGCGTTTCCGCGGACAATTCTATTCCCTCAAAGCTGGCATCCGCTTGCTGGTAGCGAAATATGCCCAGCCCGGACTCTGGATCGGTCTCTCCAGTGGGGCTGAGAAAGATCAATCTTTCGACCGAATTGCGAAACAGGGTGATCTCGGCGTGACTGCGTGCGGTGCTATAGCGCAAACTCGTTTCCACGTTGAACGAACGCTCGGAGCGGAGCCGATTGTCGCCAATTTCGAACCGGCGTGTGCCCTCATGCACACCGTTGATGAAGAGCTCGAAGGGAGACGGCGTACGCCAACCGGTGCCGGTGTTAAGAGCCAGGGCCAGATTGTTCTGCAGCCGCAAGACGGCGCCGAACGTACCGTTGACGGCGCTGTAATCCAAATCTTGTGCGCGAACACCCAGGTCCTCGTTTTCAGCGATCTCTACCGTGCGCCGGTCGAAGCGCAGCCCGCCGGATAACGTTACTGGCTCGAAGGTCGCTTCTTCATACAGAAACGCGCCGGCTGAGAGCAACTCGAATCCCGGAATGAGCGCTTCCTCACCCAGAGTTTCGTTTTTCTGCCGCATCACAGAAAACCCAAAGCTGCCGAACATCGTCCCGAAGGGATGATGATGGGCCTTGAGGTCGAGAGAAAAGGTATTCAGCAGCAAATGTAGAGCTGGTTCCGGAGCGTCGCCTTCCTCGAACTCCTGACGCCGGTTGCGCTGCCAGGCGCCGTTCAGTTCCAGGCGAGCAACCGGAAGCAAAAACTGCCCGTGCAAATGCACTTTATCGTGCTTGACTTTCTGAAACGGATCTGCATCCGGCTCCTCCTGTGGGTCTTCATGGATCTGCAGGGTGCGGTTGGTTCGGTGATAGTCCATCACAAGGGAGCCCCACGTTCGTTTGATACCAATCATGCCACTGCCGTTGAGCTCTTCAGTGCCGCTGTTCGAGAGTTCGCCGTTTGGTGTGTTGAGGTTGTTGGCGTGCCGTCCGCTCAGGTTAAAACGGTATCCAAAAAGTCGGTTGGCGCCAAAGAGAGAGAGCGCCGACGACAACTGCTCATTGTTGCTAAAACCGCCAAACAGCAGGCGGCCTGCCAGTCGCGGCGAACCGTTCTCGAGGCTTGGCACCTCCGGACCGATGATGTTCAGCACCCCTCCCAACGCATCGGCGCCGTACAGGACGGAGTTGGGTCCCCTCACGACTTCAACCCGATCCACGCTAAGGGCATCGACCTCGGGGGCGTGATCGTCTGCCCAGGACTGATCTTCCTGGCGCACACCGTCGGTGAGCACGAGCACACGCTGCGAGGTCATGCCGCGAATGACCGGCTTGGCAATGCCCGAGCCGGTGGAGAAAACCCGCAATCCCGGCACGCCGGCGCTCTCCAATGAGGCGATCACGGTCTGATCGCGTGTGTGGCGCAGGCGTTTGGCATCGATGACTGTGACGGCCACCGGCGAAGACAGCAGGTCCGTCGGCTGTGGCTGGGCGGTCACAGTTACCGGTGCAAACTCGAGCGGACTTGGCGACAAAATCACCCGTAGATGCACCTCGTCCTCGGATAAAACAACCCGTCTGGTTTCGGTCTTGTACCCAATCATG
>CAZVSL010000464.1:0-5280 GCA_964629935.1 uncultured Calditrichaceae bacterium
ACGACCGCCACGCCAGTGGCTGCCACAAGACGGAAGGAGCGGGTCAATGCACTCCAGAAGTCGTCTGCATGACGCTGCGAAGGTTGCAAGCGGCGCATGACGCGGGTGCTGAAAAATGGCCGGAACGAACGCACGGGGTTGGCTTGCACCATGCCACGCATTCGCATCAACTGGTCCCGCTCAGCGCTCAGCTCTGCAGATGACTCCAGCGCTGATGTCAGTTGCTGCTGTTCTTCGTCCGTAAGTTCGCCATCCAGCGCACGATAGAGCAAGTCGAGAATGCGGTCGTTCATTTTTCTTCCTCGATATATGGCGTAAGAATCGTTTTCAATTTTTTCTGTGCCCGCGACAGGCGCGAGAGCACTGTGCCCTGAGGCACACCCAGAATGTTCGCAGTCTCCTCCGTGGAGTAGCCCTCCAACAGCCGCAGTACGATCACCGAGCGAAATTCCGGCGCGAGTTTGGCCAGCGCTGAATGTACGAGCCGCTGATTTTCATTTCTATAGCTTTCCTCATCTGGCATGAACCCTATATCTTTAGCATTTTCATCGCCGGGTTTGAAGAAACGCAATCTGCGTTTGCGCCGCTTGAGCTCGTTTAGACTGAGATTGATGGCAATGCGCGTCAGATACGTAGCCAGGCTTGCCTCCTGATTGAAATTTTGTATATATTTGTACAGCCGGATGAACGTCTCCTGGCCAACATCATCCGCTGCCTGACACTGTCCCAGCATGCCAACCACGGTGGCAGCCACGCGCGGCTCATAGCGTTTGACGATGCCTTCGAAGGCGGCCATGTTGCCGGCCCTGGCCTGGCTGAGTAATTCTGCATCTGTTTGTTCAGTCTGTTCCGACACGTGCATCCGGTCTAAACCTGAGTCTATTCGCTCTTTAGACCTGCAAAAGTATAAGGCTATTCCCGGACATACAAGAAAAAGATTCACTTTGATCTTAAGGAGTCTTCAGAGTACCTGTACAAGATGAGTTTTCAAACTATAAAGAGAGTGGCTCATGAAGGGTGACTATGTCACTGACGCTGTGGCATTGGTCTCGTGACTCGAGAAGAGAAGAACTTCGCTGACACTATCCTGGTCGCCACACATTCATTCAAGCCTTCACCACAACTCCCGGACTTTCGTCTTCACAACCTCCAAATCTGCCGGAATTTCAACCGGTACATTGGCGTGGTGTGCTTTGACACTCTCCAGTTTGCTTTCATGGTATTTGATCTTGAAATCCGAGAACTTCAATCCGTGCGCGGTTGAGACGACGACCACCATGTCCTGTGAACCGATGTCGCCCTTTTCAGCTAACTTCAAGAAAGCAGCCAGGGCCACGCCGGTCTGAGGACAGGTAAACAAGCCCTCCCGATCAGCTTTGGCAGATGCGTTTGCCAGCTCTTCTTCGGAGGCCTGCGCCACAACGCCACCAGTTTGCTTGAGCACACGCACCGCTTTTTTGAAACTAACCGGATTGCCGATCTGGATCGCTGATGCCAGGGTTGTGTCGGCTTTCTTAGGCTCGAGGTCATCGAAACCGCGTTTGTAGCTTTCGTAGAGCGGATTTGCTTTTTGTGCCTGGGCACACACCAGTCGCGGCAGGCGGTCGATGAGTCCGACAGACCGCATTTCCAGCAAGCCTTTGCCAATGGCTGAGATGTTGCCGAGGTTGCCGCCGGGTACGATGATCCAGTCGGGTACCTGCCAATTCATCTGCTGCACGATTTCCATGCCCACGGTTTTCTGGCCCTCGACGCGCAGGGAATTCATGGAGTTGGCGAGATAGATTTCTTTGGATGCCGTAAACTGTCGGACCAGCGCCATGCAGCCATCGAAATCAGTATCCAGGGCCAGAGTCAGTGTGCCGTTGGCGATGGGCTGGATGAGCTGGGGGGTGGAGATTTTGCCTTTCGGTAGCAGCACGACAGATGGAATGCCGGCTCTGGCGCAATAGGCAGCCAGGGCTGCCGAGGTATCGCCGGTGGAAGCGCAGGCGACAGCCTTGATGTTTTGCCCCTCGGCGATCATCTGCTTGACCATGGAGACCAGCACCGTCATGCCGAGATCTTTAAACGATCCGGTGTGACTGTTGCCGCACAGTTTCACCCAGATATTGCCCACTCCCGTTTCTTCTGTTAGTCGCGGCATGTGAAACAGCGGCGTCCGGCCCTCGCCAATGGCGACGATGTTTTTCGTATCGACTTGCGGGCAGACCCATTCATGTTTGCTCCAGACGCCGCTCGCGCCTGTGCCGGTCAGAGACTGGAGTCGTAAGGCGAATTGTTCTTGCCACTTTTGAGGCGAGGTTGCTTTCAGGCTATCTAGGTCGTGGCGGACTTCCAGCAGATCGCCGCACTTTGGGCAGCGATAGATGATCTCGGTGAGTGGGATTCTATCCGGGCAATCGTTGATACATTGAAACCAGGCTGAGTATGTGTTTTGCATGGCGCTAATTTTATGTGTTTAGGGGTTTTCCATAGTGTTTTACCCGAAGGCATAAAGGTACACAAAGGGTCACAAAGATTCAAAAGGATTTACGAGAACAGGCTGAATAATTTATGTTATTACTTCTCATTCTTTGCAATAAAATGCAAAGAATGAGAAGTAAATTGGCCCATGCAGCTTTGGCCGCGCTGGGAATAGGCTAAAGCTTGAACTACGAACCTTTGTGAGTCTTGGAGCGCCTGGTGTGTTTGCAGCTAATCAAAGGCCTGCCGTCTGCTGCGCAGGTTGAAACTGACCTGTAAGCTCTTACCAAACAGAGATAAGAGCGGCCTGAAGGATTTCGCGTAAAAGTATTTTGCGATGAGGCGGTTGCGATTGAGCAGCTTGCCGAGCTTGTCCCGGTGAATGAAACTGGCATAATCTGCGAAACTGAAGTCTTGTTCAGTAAATGCGTTCTGGATTGCTCTGGCTGCGACGGGGCCATAACCCAGCGCAATAGAAATTCCCTCTCCCAGCCACGGCTCGATGCCGGCGGCGTCGCCAACCAGAACAACGTTGGGTGCTGAATAGCGGCCGCCTGGCCTGAACCATCGTTCCGGATGGCCTTCCAGCGGCAGGTCACTGTTTGTCAAACCACGATGATGGAGTTTCTGTTGCAGTAGCCCTCTTAAGTTTGCCCGTTGGCCAGGGTGAATGCGGCTGTCGAACACCCCGCAATTAAGGTGTGGTTCGCCGGCGATATAGCTGGGGAATTCCCAGAGATAGCCCTGCAAGTTATCGCTTAGCATCGGGCGAAAATCAAAGATTGCCATCTTGTTTTGAAACTCAGGCGTTTGGTCGGCTCGAACTGGCAGTGCGACCTCCATGAGCCGCGAGACGCGACTCTCGTCTTCATGCAGCAGTTTGCGGCGCACGATGCTGTTGGCGCCATCAGCGCCCACTAACACTGGCGTGGTATACGTGGCTTTTGAGGTCTCGACAATTAGGTTGTCGCCGTCACGGCGGATGTAGAGCATGCGTTCGTTCTCATTAAGTACGATGCCGCGTTGCCTGGCCTGCTGTACAAGGTCGGCATCGAACTCATCACGGCGCACGATGCGCATGAGATTGTCTCTGGCGAAATCGACTGGCTTGTCGCTGCAATAGAAACGCACCTTGTGAACGGGGCAGGAGGGAGCTGTCGTAGTAAGTTTCAGCCTGGCGAGCATCTCTTCTGCGTATGCCGTCAAACCGCCGCCACAGAGTTTATGCCGCGGATGGGTGGCTTTTTCCAGCACCAGCATGTTTTCTGCAATCTTCGGTAGGAGCTGTTTCAGGCACAAGGCGGTGGAGATTCCGGCCGGTCCGGAGCCGACTATTATGATGCTTTTGTGTTTCACATGGAATAACATAGGAGATTTTGCGTCTGAGTCAAGCCAGATTCCAGATCGTGGTACTTGGTTTTAATTGGCTGGGTTGTGAAGATGGAGGGTGAAAGACGGAAGGAGGCGCGCGGAGTCCCGTAAATTGCACCGGATCAATGACCCGCGCAGGACCCCGTAGGGCCGCCCTGGTGTGTTGCAGGTAGGTAAGCTTGTGATCGATTCTGCTACAGTGGCACTGATGCTGCGATTTCATTGCGGGAGGAGGCCGGAGCGGCACAGAAGACGAAGTGTTAATGGGTTAATGTGTCGTCCATCTTCCATCCTCTATCTTCAATCCTCCTTCTTGTGTTTTGTGGGATAAAGGATCACGCCAAGCTGACGATCTTATTGGGAAATCGTTTTCTGGCTCAATTGGATTTTCAAAATGCGCTCCATCTATTCAGCTTTCCTGTTTGTCGTGTTTTTGGCCATTTCATGGGGGAATAGTTTTTCTCAGATGTTTGGCAAGAATGGCGTTCAGTACACAAATTTTGACTGGCATTTCATTCAGTCGCGGCATTTTGATGTTTATTTTTATCCGGGGGGCAAGCAGGCTGCGGAGTTTGTTGCGGATGTGGCGGAGTCTTCCTATGTCGATATTTCCATGAGTTGGGACTATGAGCTGCGGGACCGTCTGGTCATCATTTTGTACAACTCGCACAATGATTTTGAGCAGACCAATCTGAATGTTGGTCCGCCTGAGGAGTCGGTTGGTGGCTTTACTGAATTCTACAAGAATCGTATTGTGCTTCCGTATGAGGGTTCTTATGAGCAGTTGCGTCACGTGACCCATCATGAGCTGACGCATGCGGTGATGCTGCAGATGCTGTTTGGCGCCGGGCCGTTTTCGATTATTATGGGGTTGCCGCGCGCCAATGTGCCGCTCTGGTTTATGGAGGGGATGGCTGAATATGAATCGCGCGGTGGTTGGGATACGGAATCGGACATGTTTATGCGCGACGCTGCCATTACTGGCTATCTGCCGCCGATTCCTTATTTATTTGGATTTATGGCTTACAAAGGCGGCCAGTCCGTTTTTTACTATATCGAGCGACGCTTTGGCAAGGAGAAAATCAGCGAGCTGCTGGCTGAAGTCCGGCAATATAAGGATGTCGACCGCGCGGTGCAGGTCAGCCTTGGTATGTCTTTGGGGGATCTGACCGGAGCGTGGCACAAACATCTGCAGCGTACCTACTGGCCGGAGGTGGCTGACAGGCAGGAGCCGGGCGAGTTTGCACGGCAGATTACGTTCCACAGGCGTGACCGCAATTTTATCAACAACAGCGGCGCGCTCTCGCCCGGTGCAGATAAGATTGCATACTTGTCTGATAGATCGGGCTATTTTGATATCTACCTCGCCTCAGCGCTGGATGGGCGGTTGATCACGAAGCTGGTGAGCGGGCAAAAGTCTGGCAGGCTCGAGGAGCTGCACTG
>CAZVSL010000465.1:0-3129 GCA_964629935.1 uncultured Calditrichaceae bacterium
GAGCTGGGGCTATGACATCGAAGGCTGGTTCGTGATGATCAAGGATACGGTGGGCCGATTCAAGGGCAATCCGCTCTGGGGCGAAGGCTGGGGCTGGGCTCTGTTTGGCCCAGAAATCCCGCCCAAACTTACCACCACCAACTTCAGAACAGACTGCCTGGGTTGCCACCTGCCGGCTCAGGATAGCGATTTCGTCTTTGTGGATGGCTATCCGGTGTTGGCGCACGACAGGATTGGTGGCTAAGCGTGGCGGTGAAATCCAACGAGGTAATTCAAGCCTGTAAACATACAGGCCAAACTGTTATTAAACTTCAAACGAAGGAGACAAGCAAAATGTCAAGGACAACATCTTTAACACTGCTTTTTGTCGCGGCGGCAGCGATGGCGCTGGTAGCGGCGATGGCGCCAATGCAATCCGGCAAGAAGCTCTACAAGTTTAACGATAGCGGCGAGCTGATACAACCGGACGCAAAAGAGTTTCGCGAATGGGTTTTTGTCGGCGTGCCCCTGACGCCAAACGATCTGAATAATGGCAAGGCGCCGTTTCCGGAATTCCACAACGTTTATATCGACCCGCCAAGCTGGGAGCACTACAAGAAAACAGGCGAGTTCCGCGACGGCACAATGCTGGTCAAAGAGCTGGTAAGCGTGGGCTCGAAGAGCGCGCCGAGCGGCAAAGGCTACTTCATGGGCGAGTTCATCGGACTCGAAGTCACCATAAAAGATTCAGAGGAGTTTCCCGACGAACCCGGCAACTGGGCCTATTTCAGCTTCGGCCACGCCTATCCGCTGGCCAAAACCGCTGACGTACAGCCGACGGCCGTGTGCAGCTCCTGTCACCAGGCAAACGCCGGCTCTGACTTTGTATTCACGCAATACTATCCGGTCTTGACAGCAGCCAACCCGAAGACAAATGGCTACTGATATAACAAGCATTATTTGGTTTAACGAGTTCCATCCGGTAAACTCCATAAAATAAAGTTATCATTTATCAGGAGAATCGAACAATGAAAGTACCGCTTTGCAAACTGGATGAAATTCCCGAGCAGGGAACGCAAAAAGTAGACTTCTTCGGACGTGAGGTGTTGGTGTTCAGGGTAGATGGCGAGCCCAAAGCGCTGCTCAACGTGTGTATGCACCTGGGCGGCCCCATGCAACTAAAGGACGGCAAGCTGGTCTGCGAATGGCATAACGCCGAGTTCGACTGCAAGCAGGGCCTGCGCTTGAAAGGACCGGCGCGGCGTGACTCTCGCCTGATTTTTCTGCCGACTCAGATCGAGGACGGGACGTTGAGTTATGTCTATGGTGAGTAGCTGTTCGGCAGATATTGGTACTGCGGAGACAAACCGGCGCCAAACATAAGCGCCTGCCAGGGCCGGATAACCTCACAGCAGCAGGAAGACACATCGATGGCCGCCTGTCCCAGGCAGGCGGCTGAATTTATGCAACCAAACGAGTTACTTATGACAGCTATTCCTTTCCATAAAGGCGAACAGGAAGTCCAACGAAGGCTGGGCCAGGCAGCCATTGCCCCCTCCGGACAGGACGTATTATTACGGATAGCCTGCCCGCAGGCGCCGCGGAATTCATCGGCAGGCAGCCCTTGCTGGTTGCAAGCGGTCAGGATACGCACGGAAATATCTGGACCTCGATTCTTGCAGGTGCACCCGGGTTTGTGCGTGCTGAAACTACCGACAAAATCCGCATGCATGTGCCTTCGGTTGTGAGCACCGAACGCGACCCGTTCTGGCAGAATATCCGGCGGCAACCACAGATCGGCATGCTGTTTATCGAGCTGAATACCAGAAGAAGGTTGAGGATTAACGGCGTTGCCAATCTTGCACGGGAAGACATGCGGATTTCCGTGCAACAGGCTTATCTCAATTGCCCAAAGTATATTCAGCGCCGGGAAATTGCTTTGGCGGCCGGCAACAACAATCTGCCGGTCCGGCAGCAAACCGGAATCTGGTTGAATCAACAACTGAAAGATTGGATCGAGAAAGCTGATACCCTATTCGTCGGCAGCTCCGACCGGGAACACAATATGGATGCTTCGCACCGCGGCGGGCCTCCTGGCTTTGTCAAAATAGTGGATGATAGCGCGCTCGCTGTGCCGGATTATCAGGGCAACAGCATGTTCAATACGCTGGGGAATTTCCTGGTGAACCCAAATGCCGGCCTGCTGTTTGTGGATTTCGACAGCGGCGGCACCTTGCAGCTCACGGGCAAAGTAGAAATTGTCTGGCAAGAGCAGACCAAAGCAGCAATTGCAGATAGCGTGCGGTTCTGGAAATTCCTCATCTCGGAATGGATTGTAACGGCTCCATGAGTATTCGTCACCCAGCAATGATTGAGTGAGATATCAATAACTAACTACTAACAAAGACTGTACAGGTAATCCAATATGCAAACCACACAAATGTTAACCACCACAGCAACAAGCACGACCCTGCGGTCTGAATTCGAGAAATTGTCGTTTCCGCTCATGGATAAGCTCTTCAACACCGCGGTGGCCATGACCAGGAACAAAACGACTGCAGAAGACCTGGTGCAGGAAACTTACTTAAAGGCGTATCGCTTTTTTCATCGATTCCGGCAGGGCACAAATTTCGATGGCTGGATGTTTCGAATTCTGATCAACAACTTCATCAATCAGTACAGATACAAGCAGCGTGAACCTTCAAGGGTGGATTTCGAGACAGCGATAAATTCAGAAATCAAGCATGAGCCAAATGAGCAGGTTATGTTCAATTCAGGGAAGGACTACAGCGACATTTTCGATGATACTATCTGCCGGGCGCTTGACCGGCTGCCACCCGAGTATCGGATTGTGGTCCTGCTCAGTGATGTCAACCATTTGAAATACAAGGAAATCGCACAGGTGCTGGGGTGCCCGATAGGCACAGTGATGTCGCGATTGAGCCGCGGGCGCAGAAGGCTGGCGCGATTTCTAAAGACCTATGCCGTGCAGAATGGCTTCGTCAAAGAGAACCTGAATTGACGATATTGCTTAAATTACTCCCGGCACAAAGCGCTTTGTCTGCTCGGCATATCGCACATATTCTTCGCCGAACTCCTCGAGCGCCTGTCGTTCCTCGAATTTCGCCAGCCAGACATAGGCCGCGATCA
>CAZVSL010000465.1:3139-5266 GCA_964629935.1 uncultured Calditrichaceae bacterium
ATCAGCAGCGGCCACAAAATCAGCGTTACCAGCGAAGGCCAGTGCAAAATCCAACCCAACGTAAAAAGCAGAATGCCGGTGTATTGCGGATGGCGCATGTATTTATAAATCCCGCTCTTGACCAGGCCGGAGGCGTTGTGGATTTGCTTCCAGCCCACAGCTATGAGAATCACGCCGATGAGACTCAAAAGCGTGCCCACAGTCGCCGGCCAATGTCCCACAGCCTGAAAATATGGGCGCGCCACATTCGGAATATCGAACAGCGGTGATAGCAGAAAAATGACCAGCGGCCAGCCGAACATCTCAGTCATCAGCGCGATGACAAACGCGAAGAAAGCGCCGCGGGATTTCCACACATGTTTGGTTGGCCGGCGATAGGGCAGCAACGCCAGAAACGCCAGCACGATGACGATGTTGGCTACGATCAAGCCGGTCTGGCCAAAGTTCTCACGCAGCCAGGTGATGGTGACCGGCGGCCCGTGGTGCGGCAGCAGCTCGACGATGTAGATAGCAGCGAAAAGCACAACAGCGGTCCAGCCCAGGACCGTTAAGACCTTTAGTCTGGTTTCTGAAGGCATGATTTGTTCTCCCTCCGGATTACGGTTTGTCACGGAACGCCTGAATATAAGAATCATAGGGCGGGCAAACAATCAAAAAACTTCGAAGCTGCCTGGTTACTTCGAGGGAGAACAGTCCGGTGGTCGCAAGCTTCAGCGCTCGCCTGCACAAGCGTGGTTTTCAAATCGTTGCCCCCTGTGATTGGCCTGCAATTGACCGAAACAATGTCGTTTATTTCAATGACCTGGCAAGACCTGCGGCCCAATATATCCGCCGTTTGTTGGCATCGGAGCCATCGCTCAACCTCAAATTTCCTGGCGAGCCATCATACCAGGCTGAGGGTTCACGTCGCCATGATATCGTCATAGAATTGCGTTCGAACCTGGTGGTCGCAGGAGGTCCCGATGGTGAGTAGACGCGACAGCACCGGAGCGGCGCTGGTTGCCCTGGTCCTGACACTGTTCTTCCTTGCCGGCTGCCGGCCGGTACCGATTCAAACCGCACGCGTGGCACAGATGGATTTCTACAGGCAATACTACGATTTCGACCACCTGCAGGAAACCAACGAAGTCGTGGAGATCATCACGAGTCTGGTCGGCAGCCGCAATTACAACTTGCTTCTGCGCAAGGTCAAGCTCCGTAACACGCTGAAGGCATACCTCAGAGACTCCCTGGAAGTACGCGGTGCGCTGATGTTCTCGATCTATCTTATGCCAACAGATCTCGACTCATTTTTCATTGACGGAATCGGACGATATGCTTTAATTTACAAAGAAACCAACAACATTCTGTTCTCGGGTGATTTCTATATCAAAAACAACCGATTTTCCGTAAGCGATCTCGATAAGGATACTCTGACCGTTCAAATCACGCAATCGCTCGTACGCCATTCACACCCGGACAGCATCAGCTACTTCGAAAGCGATTCGATCTACTTCAAGATCAAAATGCTGACGCTCTCGAAGGAGAAGGGCATTTACGTCATCGATTACCGGCCGATGGTTGAACATCCAGTTGTCTATCGCAGCCATACCATTGGCTACCTCAAGTTTGACGATCTGCCGGCCAATCGCTATAAGCTCATAGATTTGCGCGGCCGCGGTCTGATCAAAAGAGATTATGACAAGTACCTGCAACAGATAGAATCAACCTTCATAAAGCAAGCCGGCGGATGACTGCAATCAAATGGTGCGGCGTTCTTTTGTTCCTACAATTAGGCCACTCCGAAATGCCTGCGCAGGCAGGACGCATCGCAGATCTTGCCCACATAAAATATGAATACTGGCAGAACGACTCGCTGAACCAGAAGACAACGCCGCTCATCATCTGTATCCCGGGTTTCACGCAGCATAACCGCTCACAGGAGTTCAAGCTGCTCAAGAAGTTTTTCCGGCAGCAGGGCTTTTCCTACCTCATTATGAATCCGCCCCAGCATGGCGAAGAATACACTTATGAGAGAACCTATTCCTGGGGCGAGCAGGAGGTCGCTCATCTTGCCCTGCTAACCGACTCCCTGAATATCTGGCAAAAACACAGCGGCGTCCATTTGCTCGGCTTTTCCATCGGCGG
>CAZVSL010000466.1:0-5252 GCA_964629935.1 uncultured Calditrichaceae bacterium
CTTGCTGCGCGACTGGCGGTTTTTTAGGCGGCATCAGTCCGAAGCGCTTTCGCTAGAAATCGGTGTTCATCAGGATGAAAATCAGGCCGATTAAGATCACAGCCAGGAGAGTTTTGCGATCGAATTCCATCGTTTGAGTTTTCTTTCTATAAGTTCACTCTGGGTTCACAATTGGCAAATTTACTCGAGTGGATCGTGACCACCGGGATGCAGCGGGTGGCATTTTCCTATCCGAACCAGACCCTTCCAACAACCTTTCAGGAAGCCGTATTTTTTCAAAGCCTGGAGCGTGTATTCTGAACAAGTTGGGTAAAAACGGCAAGCGGACGGAAGCAAAGGAGAAATGAGGGTCTGGTAAATCTTAACGAGCGCAATACCTATCTGCTTCATTGTTTTGATATTCGTGCACTGACTTTTTTGAGGAGATGTATGAACTCATTTTCTAATTTGTCAAAGCGCTGTCTTTCCATGCCAGGTCTGGCAAGCAGCACCAGGCGAACGCCTTCCGGCAGCAGATCCAGGTGGCGGCGTAAAAGCTCGCGTAATCTCCTCTTCGCAAAATTGCGAGTGACGGCCTTGCCAAGCTTTTTTGAGGTAGCAAAACCGTACATCAAACGGTTGTGGTCTTGAAAAAAGAGTGTCAGATGGGTTGATGATACCCGCATGCCCTGGTTGAAAACCTCGTTGAAATCACTCGCTTTTTTGATGATGTTGCGCTTGTCGAGAGCGTGACGTTTCACCTACTGCGCCAGAATTAGCGGTCGCTAACACTCAGGCTTTTTCTTCCCTTCGCCCTTCTATTGTTGATCACCGCGCGCCCGGATTTGGTTTTCATCCTGGCTCTGAAACCGTGTTTGTTAAGCTTTTTGCGGTTGCTGGGCTGAAATGTTCTTTTCATGATTTTTCCGCTGTTTTGGGGTTAATGTGTTGCAAACATACAAAACCATTTATGATATTAAAGTTATCGTTAAAAGTCAAGATAATTCAGAGGTTATGACGATGGCTTCAGGATTTGCTGGCGAGAAAAATGGCGCGTCTCGGCGCCGGATACCCTTCGACTGTCTTATCAGCATCTTCAGCATCAAGAGCCTGAGTCAGAGATTCAAACGGCATCCAATCCGTTGTGCGCTGTTCGCCCGGTGTGGTTTTGGTCACATCTATGAGCCGCACGTCCTTGAAGCCGCTGCGTTCAAGCCAGACTTGCAAAGTCTGACAGGATGGAATGAGCCAGACGTTTCGCATTCTGGCATATCTTCCCTTCGGCGCCACAGTCTCGTTGGCATCGCCCTCAACGACCAGGCTCTCCAGTACCAACTCGCCAGCCGGGCGCAGACAGTTGTTTAAGCGCTGCAAATGGTCGAGCGCAGAGCGTCTGTGGTAGATCACCCCCATGGAAAAAACCGTATCGAACACCGGCATGTTATCCGGCAAAGCCTCCAGAGACAGCGGCAGAACAAAGTTATTAGCCCGACCCACGAAATGCTTGACAGCATAGAACTGCGCCACATATAGCTGACTTGGATCGACACCCAGCACGTGGCCGGCGCCGGCGCCCAGCATGCGCCAGCAATGATAGCCGCTGCCGCAACCAACATCCAGCACCAGCCGGTCTGCCAGCGGTGTGATATGAGATTGCAGTCGCTGCCATTTCCAGTCCGACCGCCACTCTGTGTCAATCTTTATGTCAAAGATTTCGAACGGGCCTTTACGCCAGGGCCGAAGCTGCTGGAGCAGGTCGCGCAAAGTGGCGCGGGTTGCATCATCGCAATCGGCATGTTCTCCGATTCGAACGGTATCGGCGTCCAGCTCCATGCTGGTGGGTTTGATCCGCGGTAGCTGCTGCAGGACTTTGCGCCACTGCGGCAGGTCGCCATGCGAACTTACCGCCAGCGTTTCAGCGGCTTGGCGGGCTATTTGCTCGAGCCATGGCTTGAGCGCCGTATCTTCAAAGGCATGAATGAATTCTGTCTGGTCGATCATTTTATCGCTAATAATGAGACGAAGTTAAGACATTGGAACCAGAGCGCCACTTGGGAAAAGCCGACGCCGTGCAACCGTTCCCGGTGCACGTGTACAGTTTCCGGAACCAGCACATTTTCCAGTGCAGTGCGTTTCTGGCTGATCTCGAGGTCGCTATAGCCGTTGGCGCGCTTAAATGTATGGTGCAGCCTCCTGTACAATTCATCGCGGTCGCGTTGGCCGAAGACGATCTTCTCGGACAGGATCAAGGCGCCACCAGGCAACATGCCGGTCTGGATGCGGTCAAGCAGTGCAGTTCGTTCCTCCGGTGGAATAAACTGGAGCGTGAAATTGAGCACCACCACAGAAGCCCGCTTGATCTTGACATCCCGAATGTCCGCACACACCAGCGCAACGGGCGCGGATGAGGTATCGTACGCGAGGTGCTGCCGGCAGCGAGACAGCATGGCCGGGGAATTGTCGATGGCCAGGATGCGGCAATCTGGCTGGCGCAGATGATGCCGCATCGCCAGCGTCGCTGCACCCAGGGAACAACCCAGGTCGTAGCACAAGCTGTGCGGTTGCGCATATTCGGAAGCGAGCACGCCGATTATTTTGAGGATCGAATCATAACCCGGCACCGAGCGTTTGATCATATCGGGAAAAACATGCGCCACACTTTCATCAAAGCGAAATCTTGTGACTTCCGTGAGCGGCTGCGCGTAAATATTATCTCGCTGATTTGTCATAACCAATTAATGCGATTCCAAAGGACTTATGCAATAAATCTTGCCTTCCAGATAAACTTTTTTTACTTTCGTAGTGTTTTGGAGCTGGCTTGTCCCGCTGAGAGCAGAAAAGTGGTCGGCTTACTAAGGATGAAACCCACGCAACTTTATTCCGGCAGGAACTTCACTTCTGCTTATCACCTGCGCTACAAGTTGGGCTGACGTCACACTTGCCAGTCCCTTCAGTGTGTATGATATGAATGCAATGCGCGGGAAATGATAAGCCACTTTGGCGCGCCAGTCATCATTATCTTGGGAAATGTATGATGTCCAACCTTACCACCCTTGCTACCAGGAGCGAGAAGATCGTCGTTGGCTTGATGTCCGGTACTTCCGTGGATGGGGTCGACGCAGCTCTGGTGCGGATCAAATACCACGGCATCGATACCGAGGTCACCCTTCTAAATTTTCATACCCTTGACTATCCGCAAGGCCTGCAACAAGCTATTCTCGAGAATTCCAAACCAGGCGCCGGTCACGTGGACGACCTTTGTCGCCTCAACAGCGTGGTGGGGGAAGTGTTTGCGGACGCTGCGCTGTCCGTGATTCGTGGAGCCGATTCAAAAGTGGCCAGTGTGGATCTTATCGGCTCACACGGCCAGACCGTGCACCATCTGCCGCAAGGTGAAACCTGGTTTGGCTATCCTGTGCGGGCGACTTTGCAGATCGGCGAACCGTCAGTCATCGCCAAGCGCACAGGCATCATAACGGTGGCGGATTTTCGGCCGGCGGACATGGCGCTCGGCGGCCAGGGCGCGCCGCTGGTACCATACTTCGATTACATCATATTCCACTCGCCCGACAAGAACCGTGCGCTTGTCAATATTGGCGGCATCGCAAATTTTAGCATCCTGAAAGCCGGCGGCGCGTTGGATGAAGTGATGGCCTACGACACCGGCCCCGGCAATATGGTCATGGACCAGCTCATGCAAGCGCTATTCAAGCGTCCATTCGACACCAACGGTGACACCGCAGCAACGGGTAAGGTCTCTGAGCCTTTGCTGCAGTGGGCCCTCAGCCTCGACTACTTCGATTTGCCGCCGCCAAAGACCACCGGACGCGAGATGTTCGGCAACGATTTTTGTGAGCAATTGTTGACGCAGGCAAACAAGCACGCTCTCGCTCCGGAGGACATCATTGCCACGGCAACGGAGCTGACAGCGCGCACTATCTGGAATAGCTACAAGCGCGATGTCGCGGATAAGATCCGGCTGGATGAGATGATCGTAAGCGGCGGCGGCTCCCAAAACGCACATCTGATGCAACGCCTCAGTGATTTGGCCGGCGCCGTGCGCGTGCAGCCCATCGATGATTTTGGCATCCCCTCTAAAGCCAAGGAAGCGATTTGCTTCGCTGTGCTGGCAAACGAAACCATCTGCGGTCAGCCTGCGAATGTGCCCTCGGCAACAGGAGCGCGCAGCCGTACCATACTCGGCAAGATCTGTTTGTAACGCAACCAAGGAGGTCGCGACATGATTCAGGACATCTGTATCTTCGAAGACAGGGAGGTGGAAAAGCTGCACCCGCTCACCCTCACCCGCCCGGTCTATGATCTGCGCTGCGGATTTTCTTCGCTCAAAGAGAAGATCATGCACCAGTTTCCGCTCTCGGCGGTTGCGCTGCACTGCCGCACATACCTTGAGGATTTTGTCATCGAAGATAATCCCGGCACACACGTGAATCAGTTGGACACCGACGAATGTTTGTTTATCAACGGCCGCACCCTGGTAAATTCTTCGTTTTTAACAGATATCGATACAAACCGCCAATGCCTCTACCTTGCCGGCGGACAAATGGCGGCGGCTTTCCTGCGCGGCGAAAATGTCAAAGCTGTCCGCTTCGGTGACGCACTTGATTTTCAGCGGGTTCAGCATAGCGTAGAACGGTGCGAAGTCGAGGCGAATTTGCTGGCATATCCCTGGCATCTCATCCAGAACAATGCCGATGAGATCATCTATGATTTTTCCAAGCAGAAGAGTGCAGGTGAAATTCACGCCGACGTTTCAGAGCACGCGGTTCTGCTCAATCGCGAGCAGGTCTACATCGGACGCAGTTCTGTCATCAAACCCGGCGTCGTACTCGATGCCGAATCCGGCCCGATTTACATCGGCAACGGCGTGACGGTGATGGCCAACGCCGTGATTGTCGGGCCATGCTTCATCGGCAACAATACACAGATCAAAATCGGCGCGAAGATCTATCCCGGCTGTTCCATCGGCGAAGTCTGCAAAGTCGGCGGTGAGATGGAAGAAACCATCATTCATTCCCACAGCAACAAGCAGCATGACGGCTTTCTCGGCCACGCCTATCTCGGACAGTGGGTCAACCTGGGCGCCGATACCAACAACAGCGATCTCAAGAACAACTACGGCAACGTCAAAGTGACGATCAACGGCCATCTGGTGGACAGCGGCTCCATGTTCGTCGGCCTGTTCATGGGCGACCATTCGAAGACCGGCATCAACACCATGTTCAATACCGGAACGGTCGTGGGCGCCATGAGCA
>CAZVSL010000467.1:0-1927 GCA_964629935.1 uncultured Calditrichaceae bacterium
TGCCCATCGAGGCCACATCGAAGCTGATAGCGGCCGTTTTGCTCATTAAAGCTTGCTCTGGCATAATGGCCGGTGGCGATCTTATCAGCGCCCAATTCTTCCGCTTTCTGCAGCAGCACGCCCCACTTGATATAGGTATTGCAGCGTACGCAGGGATTGGGCGTGCGGCCCTCCATATATTCGGCAATGAAATTGTCGGTGACGGCTGCTTCAAACTGGTCGCGGAAGTTGACGACATAATGCGGAACGCCAAGTTTGCTGCAGACGCAGCGCGCGTCATCCATGGTATCGATGGAGCAGCAGCCTGAGTCACGATTGATATTGCCGCCAACCCGGTCATAATCCCATAAGTTCATAGTTACGCCAATGACGTCGTAACCACGCTCGTGCAGCAGAGCGGCCGCAACCGAGCTGTCCACGCCGCCGCTCATGGCGACGAGAACGGTCTCTCTATTTTTATGTGAATTTTTCATCATTATAGGCTACATTAGTTTTGTTACAGAATCCTCATTCGGTTGAGTCCGGTTTTCTATTTGGAAAGTCAGCGTTCGGAATTCTCTTTCTCAATCAGCCGCACAAGCTTGCGAAACGCGGGACGCAAACTCTTCTCGAGGTGTCGCGCAAAGCCGCCAGTCAGTTGATGATGACGAATCAGTCCAATCACATCAGCCAAATCCTGCGCTCTCAATAAGTTCTCACTGCCACTCTGCAGCTTTATTTCGATTAAGTCGGCGAGCGACACAGTGGTGACGCCATCAATTTCCACTGTTTCGCTGACAGATTGCTTCACCTGGTCAGGTAGAACGAGATGAAGCGCGACTCCCTGTTTAATGAATTGCTTCTCTTTTTCGTCTAAGCTGAAGCCGTTGGCCGTTAGCAAATCTGCGAACGGCTCAAGGGGAGGATGAATCAAAACATCGACGTCATTCGTCGTTCGTATGTACCCATGCAGCACAACGGCGACGCCTCCGATCACCACGCCCGCAATATCCGCATCGCGCATAAGAGTGGAAACCTCACGAGCGATATCAAGAATAGTTCCACGTTTGTCCAATAGGCTCAACGCCTCGTCTCGGAGATCCATTTCATGTGCGGTTGATTATTCCTGGCATCAAAGCTTACCACAAGGTGCAGATGTCGTCTACTTCCTTCGCAATCGCGCCAGAATCTCATCAAGCGCATCTATTACGAAGTCGATTTCTTCCGGTTTGTTCTGGCGACCAAAGCTAAAGCGGAGCGCCGAATTGGCCAGAGTTCCGGGTAGCCCCATGGCTTGCAGCACATGGGAAGGCTCCACAGAACCGGAGGTGCAGGCCGAGCCATTCGATACTGCGATCCCTTTCAGGTCAAGACTGAGCAGCAACGAGTCGCTTGCAGCGCCTTCAAACGAAACGTTCAGAATACCCGGGAGTCGCTTCTTCAAATGGCCATTGAGATGGACATTGTGCCATTGTTCCAGGATGCGCTGTTGCAGGGCGTCACGCAGTTGCTGCAGCTTGCCCAGATCGTCTTCCATGCGTTGGCTACAGATTTCAGCAGCTTTACCAAGGCCGACGGCTGCCGGCACATTTTCGGTCCCGGCACGCCGGTCGCGCTCATGCTTGCCGCCGTGCATGAGCTTATCGAGCTGAATACCTTGCCGTACGTACAGCGCACCGATACCCTTCGGAGCATATATCTTATGCCCGGACAGGGATAGCAGATCGATGTGCATGGCGTTGACGTCGACCGGCATCTTGCCGAAGGTTTGAACAGCGTCTGTATGAAAGAGCAGGCCGTTTTCATGCGCGATCTGGCCGATTTCCCGGATCGGATTTATGGTGCCGACTTCGTTGTTGGCGTGCATGATGCTGATGAGAAAGGTGTCGTCGCGGATCGCGTCTGCAACCTGTTGTGGATCAACCATGCCGGTTTCATCCACAGGAAC
>CAZVSL010000467.1:1937-5245 GCA_964629935.1 uncultured Calditrichaceae bacterium
ACGCCTTGCTTTTGCAGGTATTGGCACGTGAACAAGACGGCATGGTGCTCGGCCGCTGAGGTTACGATGTGATTCTTTCTGTCCTGATGAAATGCGGCTGCGCCCTTGATGGCCCAGTTGTTCGCTTCTGTGCCGCCACAGGTGAACACAATTTCAGCGGGCCGGGCGCTCAACAGCGATGCGATCTGGCGCCGTGCGTCTTCCAACGCCACTTTGGCCTCCTGGCCGAAGCTATGGATGCTGGAGGCATTGCCATAGTGTTCTGCCAGAAATGGCAACATGGCCTCAACAATTTCAGGCTCAACAGGCGTGGTTGCGCTGTGATCGAGATAAATACGTTCTGTTCGTTGGTTCAAAGTCATTTATCGACTACAAGTTATATGAAAATCAAATTTTTAATATAAGACCTTGACGACATTTTTTCAAGCAGAATTCAAGGGTTCGGTTTATATCATCCCAAAGCCGGCCAATGGCTGCCAAACATTTTCTTGACAAAAACATAACAAGTAGTTAACTTAAAATTTACCTTAAACCATCCCACTGTGTTGTTGTTCTCAAACTGAGCCAAGGAGGAGGCCATGTCTGAGACACTCAAGACTGCATCGTCACATGCTCATCAAGCAAAGATTGGTGCGTCGTCGCCGGTCGATGCCCGCTTGATTTGGTTCACCCTTGCTTTTGCTGTGGTTTTTGTTTGCACGTCCCTGGCCATTAAGCAAACTCCGTGGCCGGATCCGAATGTCCCACCCCGAAAATTCAGCGCCGCCTGGTGGTTCGCTCCCCTCGAGATAAATGCTGTCGCGCGACTTCCGGTGGTCGAATCGGATTTGCGGGACATCTACCACTTGCCGGGCACGAGTAAGCTCTGGGCAGTTGGCGCCGGCAACCTGATTCTGCGCAGCGAGGATGCAGGGCGCTCCTGGCAAAAGGGCGAGATATTATCACAGGATGTTCCGCCTGCGGCTGCCGCCCGATCTCCAATGAGATCTTCTCTATGGCTCAGTCAGGCGGTTGCTCAGGAGAAAATGCCACAGAAGAAGCCGGAGCCGGAAGAGAACAAGACCCAACAAGCAACGCCATACGAACAGAGCCAAAAGCAAGAGACGGTACAGCAATCCTTGCCTTCCAGGCGTGAGGCGCCGGATTCACTCGAAGAAATTCTTCAAAAGGAACAGGCGCAATCCAACCGACGCATAGAGGACCAGCAGGGTCCTGACACCTCAGCGGAAAAACGCGAAACAACTGAGCGTCGGAGTCCTGATTCGCTTTACGCAACGCACTTGAATGGCGTCTTTTTTGTCGATGCAGACAGAGGCTGGGCCGTGGGCAACGCCGGGCGTATTCTCAGCACCAACGACGGCGGCAGAACCTGGGTCGCCCGGAATTCCGGCAGCAGCAGGGATCTGCAGGATATCGCTTTCGACCGCAATTTGAATGGCGTGGCCGTGGGCGCGGGCAGCACGATTCTTGGCTCGCAGGATGGCGGCGAAACCTGGGCGCCAAGAACTGAAGATATGCGTCGTTTCAACGGCGAGGATCTGAATTCTATTTCTCTGGCCGGCGCCAATGGACTACGGGTGGCCGGTCTTGCTATTGAGCAGCTTGGGGACGCTTTTCAGAATGTCGGCAAGGTAGCCCAACAGGTGCAGACGCCAGCAGGAAATCGCAGACTTGGGCAATACTACGCCGTGCAGTTTCTGGATGAAAGGCGCGGTTGGGCGGTTGGCAGCTTCGGCCGCATCGATTATACCAACGACGGCGGGCAGAATTGGGTCAGTCGCCGGGATACGCTCACGGATTTGCTTTTCGATGTCTGTTTTGTCAACGACAGCACGGGTTGGGTTGCGGGCTGGAATGGCCGCATCTACAAGACCACGGATGCCGGGTTGTCGTGGCGTTTGCTGGCGACCGGCGTCGAAAACACCATTCGCGCCCTTACGTTTGCCGATGAAAATCACGGCTGGGCTGTTGGCCATCGTGGCACATTGCTGGCCACTGTGGACGGCGGTCAGAGCTGGTTTGCCCAAACTCGCAGCGCAGACGAAGTCGCCGGCCCATATCGCAAATTGCCGGCGCCCTGGTACTATTTGAGCTGGTTGCTGGTCGCACTTCTGCTGGCGCCCGGCTTTCGCAGGCCTACACCTGCTGCGGACGATACACGTTACGTTCATGAATCTGTTGCGAATGTTCTGGTCTCCGATCGTCCTTTGGAAATCGGCGATCCGGACCCCTTGAAATTCAAGCCTGTTGCATTTGGCCTGTCCCGGTTTATCCGCAACGAGAACACCGTGCCGCCGCTCACCATTGCCATTACCGGCAAATGGGGTAGCGGCAAAAGTTCGCTAATGAATTTGTTGCATGCGGATCTACTGCGCCACAAGTTCCAGACCGTCTGGTTCAACGCCTGGCATCATCAAAAAGAAGAGCATTTGCTTGCGGCGCTGCTCGAGAATGTCAAGGCACAGGCGATTCCACCATGGTACACGTATGAGAATCTAACGTTTCGCTATCGCCTGTTTCGCATACGCTTGCGGCGCAACTGGGCCGGTTTTGTCGCACTGTTTTTGCTCTATTCTGCGGTTTTCGGATTCTTGCTGACCAATCCGACCGCATTGAGCTATTTCAGAGAATTCGCGCGAGCCATCGCTAACAACGAGCTACCTACCTTCATCCAGAGCGGCGTGGTGCTCGCTATCGGTACAGCGCTCATCACCTCGCTTGGGCTGCTCTGGCGCGCCGTACGTGCATTCGGCTTGAAGCCAGCCAGACTGATGGCTTCGATGTCAGGCCGGTTTCGGGTACGTGATTTCACGGCACAGGCTGGCTTTCGATACCGGTTTGAAAGAGAATTTCACGATGTAACGGAAGCGCTCGATCCGTTCAATCTGATTATTCTCATCGATGATCTCGACCGCTGCCGCCCGGAGAATGTGCTTGATGTTTTGGAAGCGGTAAACTTCCTGGTCGCCTCAGGCGGCTGTTTTGTGGTAATGGGACTTGACCTGGAGCGTGTTGAACGGTGTGTTGGGTTGGGCTTCAAAGATGTGGCCGAAGAGCTGCTCGATGAGCAAGTACCGGAAAGTAACGGCGCGAACGGCCAACGCGTGGCTGAAACAGAAAGCGTGGCGGGCAGGCGGCGGCGTGCACAATACGCCCGGCAATATCTTGAGAAACTGATCAACATTGAAGTGCCGGTTCCGGAACCGACAGCAGAACAAACAATCCAGCTTTTGGCGCCGCAGCAACGGCAGCAGTCACCCCCCTCTTCATTGAGCTGGCTGGCCGCGCAGCTTGTACGCCCGGCGAAA
>CAZVSL010000468.1:0-5214 GCA_964629935.1 uncultured Calditrichaceae bacterium
TCTGGCAGGCGCCGAAGGGATTGTTAAAGGAAAACAAGCGCGGCTGCGGCTCGATAAAGGCGATGTCGCACCTGGCACACGTAAATGCCTGAGAAAAACTCAGAGCACCTGAATTCTCAGTCAGGACTTTAACGCGACCGTGGCCGTACCTGAAAGCAAGGTCCAGCGAGTCTGCAAGTCTGGTCTCATCTTCCGGTTTCACTTTCAGGCGGTCGACCAGCACGAGCAGTTCCCTGCATTTTTCTAGTTTTTTGGAGTCTAATTGATCGATTTCTATAAGCTCACCATTGAGCAGCACACGATAGAAGCCGCGGGCGCGCAGTTCAGCCAGCTCCATGCCGAGCTCTGCCATCGGCATCTGCTGCAGCGGAAACGTCACCTGCACCCTGGCGCCGGCCGGTAGCTCCAGAATACGCGCTACGGCATCTTCCACTTGATCCTTCTTGATCTGTTGGCCACACTGCGGGCAAAACGTGCGTCCGATACGCGCGTACAGCAAGCGCAGATAATCATGCAGCTCGGTTGCGGTGGCGACGGTGGACCGCGAGTTTCGCGTGGGATTCTTCTGTTCTATGGCGACCGCAGGAGAAATGCCGCGAATCTCATCCACGTCAGGCCGGTCCATGCGCTGCAAAAACTGCCGTGCATACGCAGATAACGATTCGACGAAACGGCGCTGCCCTTCTGCAAACAAGGTATCGAATGCCAGGCTGGACTTGCCCGAACCGGAAACGCCGGTTATCACCGTCAGCTTGTTGCGTGGAATATCAACATCGATATTCTTGAGATTATGCACGCGTGCGCCGCGAATGCTTATGGAATCTTGCATGCGCATAATATACTGATTTGCTCAGGAAAAACAAAACAATGTTACCGCACTCCCGCTTTTCCTTGATTATCCTACTCAGAACAAATACCTTATACCTCGGAGCCAGTTCATCTTATGGAGCGTTTCGCTAGCCTAGCATAGGGGACGCACAGATACAAACCAGGAGGTTGTTATGCCGCTTGAGAAACAACTCTCCATATTTGTCAAGAACAAAGTGGGCAGTCTGAGCGAGCTTTGTGAGGAACTCGCTGACGACAGGATCAACATTCGCGCGATGTATACAGTCGAGGATATCGACTGGGGTATCGTCCACCTGATCACCGACAATTTGGAGAAAGCGAAAGACGCACTGCAGAAGAGGGGATACAAATTTGGCGAGAGTACCTTACTCACCGTAGAAACTGACAACGAGCCCGGCGCCCTGGCTAAGATCGCCAAGAAGCTCTCCAACGAAAATATCAACATCATTCAGACCTTTGCCACTGCGGCCGGCAAACGCAGTATGATAGTGCTGCTGACCACAGATGACAAACGGGCTGCTCAGGTTCTATCTTGAACCAGAAAACAGAATGCTCTATCTTCGGACGAGCAGCAACAGAACAAACCCGGCCATGAGGAAAGCGCCATTTGTCAGCCATCCGGCAATTTCTGGCGCCAGGGCGCCAACCTCACCCAGGGTTTTGACCAGTCGCGACAGGCCGAAATAGAGCAGGTAGATGGCGAGACTCATTATCAGACCGAAGATCGCGCCGCTGCGATTCTTGTTGGAGGCCAGGGGCGCACCAAACAGCACAAGAATGAAGCTGGCAAACGGCGACGACAATTTGAAGTAGAGCTCCACCTGCCATTTGCGGGGGTCGCCGCCGTTTCTAATTACCTGCCGGATAAATCGTTTCAGCTCCGAATAGGACAAATCCTCGGGGTTGGCTTGCAGTTCGAACAGTCTTTCCGGCGTTACGTCCAGCTCTGGCTCCACGAGCTTATCAAAAGCGACAGCTTGCTCTCCGGAATCTGTAAATGATCGCCGAAACCCATCCCGCAACACCCACATACTGTCACGCCAGGCCATCTGACGGGCATCGATTCGTTCCGTGATGGTATTGCCGCGATAGGTTTGGATGGTCACGCGCTGCCCGGTTTTTTCCCGCGCCGTAAACCTGCCGATAAAGATGCGTCGATTCAGGCTATCCTGGAAAAATACATGCTCGAGGTTCTCCCCGCTGCGGCGCTGGAACGGATCCAAGTATTGGCCCTCGATGTTGCTTTTCTCCTGATTGGCCCGGGGCGCCACCTTCTCACCAAATCCCAACGCCGCCAAACTCACCAGAAAACTGAGCACTAAGACCGGACGCAATATGCGCGTCAGAGGGATGCCGGTTGAACGAATGGCGATAAGCTCGTTGTATCTCGCCATCTGCCCAACGCTGAACATGCTCGCAAGCAACATGGCTATGGGCAGGACCAATGTCACAATATAGGGGATGAAAAGTACATAGTATTCCGCGATGACGAGCATGGGCATGTCCTTGTCGATGAACTTGCCCAGGTTGCCAACCATGTCAACAAAGACAACGATGAGAATAAAGCTAACCAGTGCAAATACCAGGGTGAGCAGAAAGCGGCGCAAAATATAGCGGTCGAGTATTTTCATGGATTGATGGGCGAAAGTCAGTGCGGCAACGCAGACTCTCCGGTATTCTCTTGCTGCGGATGCGGTTCCATACGCGAATGCAAATCTGAGGACAGAGTATGGTTAGCCTTTTTTCTGAAACGGATAAGGTCCCGCAGATCAAAGACACTGGTCTCCCGCAATGTATGAAAGACAAGCAGGATGCCAAATCCTCCCACCAGAAAATTAGGGCTCCACATCGCCAGAAAAGGCGAGACATATTGCCGGTCTGCCAGAATCTCACCGCCGATTAGAAACGCCCAGTATAGCAGGAAGAAGAAAATGCTCAGACCAGCAGCCACGGCCCAGCCCCGCTGTCTCGTCAGAATTCCCAGTGGCGCGCCTACCAATATGAATACGACACAGGCCGCCGGGATGGCGTATTTCTTGTGGTACTCAACCAGATTGACATCACTCGAGCGTTTGTAACTGTTTATCATGTTTATTTCTGACTGCACCTGCCTTTTGAGCTGCTGCTGTTCACGCAATATCGCCTGCAAGCCAGGCGGCGCTCCTTTGTGGGCCGCCGCAAGCCGAGCTATCTTTCTCTTCATCAACTCGGTGATTTTGCTCTGGCGCTCCTGGATCCGCTTCCTGTTTTCAATAACCATTTGCATCAGAGCCTGAGCGCTTTTTTCGCGGTCGCCGCGAAAGCCGGACTCCGTTCGTCGCAAAAGCGACTCAGCCATAGAAATCTTGATCACGTGTTTTGGGAAGTCCAGCCTTTTGAAGGTCTCGGGTTTGTTGATGTTCACCTCATGGAGCTCTCCGTCATATAAAGTAATTGCGAGCAGGCCGGTTTCCTCATCCATAAACAACTCGCCGTGCGCTGCCGTGATGGTGGTGATGACGTTGCGGTCGGTTTGATCATCGATGACCACGGTATCGACATAGGAGACGCCGTCCTTTTCAACGACATTTTGTACGAGAATGCTATACCCCGGAATATCAGTATAGAGCACGCCGGAATCCAGATTTATCATGGGTTTTTTACGGGTAATGTCAAGTGCAAGCAATCTCGCCCGATGATTAAAGTCGGGGAGAACATGGTTATTAAACCATATCAGAGCGAAACACAGCATCAGCGCAACAGCGAGAACAAAAAGCAGAATCTGGCTCAAACTGACACCTCCGGCGCGAATTGCCGTAATCTCGTTCTCGGCTGACAATCGGCCAAAAGCCATAATGGTGGCGGTGAGCACGGCCATGGGCACGGAAAGCGCGATCATCCAGGCGAGATTCAGGAACAGAAACTCGATGATAACAGGGAAAGGAATATCCTTGCTGAGGAATTTACCCAGTTGCTTGAAGAGCAAATTCAGGATGAAAACAGAGTTGATCACGGTCAGGGCAAAAAAGAAGGGCCCGATGTGCTCACGAATTATGTATTTAGGCAGAATCTTTAACATCTATGGTTTTGCGCATTTTCCCTGTGTGCAACGTAATATAAAGCCGAAACAAGCACTTACGCAAGCCATTTCTAAGGAAGGAGCTCACGCTGTTTTTCTGCTCTGTCGTAGCTTTAATCCATTGTTTTTGAAGCACCTTCGTCTTGACTTTTCACAATTTTTTTCTTGCAATTCAAATAGAGATTCTTTATTTTCAGCTTTACACTTCACATCAAACCATAGAAACTTTGCCTTGTTGAGTCAATCATTTCCAGGAGGTTTTATCGAGTAGTTGTTATCGATTTTACAAAGACAGAATTTCTGTCCAATGCAGTAATATGTAAATCGTCTACTCTCTGGAAATGAAATTGAAAGCACGAGCAAAGCTTGGCATACTCATAGTATGCTCTCTTTCCATATTTGTTTCTGAGATACACTCTCAGCCAAAAAATTCTTTACCCACGCTCGGTCTGAAAGTTACCTCCCCCTATTACTCAACGGTGAGATATGACCGCCAAAGGGCGCCGGTGTTTGCCGTTGACGAGTATGTGCCGGGTTCCATCACCAACTATGCCACCAACATCGAACAGGTGGTGGAGCTCGAATCTCTGGATTCGCCTGTCGTTCTCCGGCTTAGCATTCTGGATAATGACATCCGCCCGCCGTTTGTGTTTTCCTTTGGCGACTATCTCACATATCTGCAAGAACTTAGACTGGAACAGTCCTGGCAGGAATATGCTGTACGCCACGTCAATGAGGATGAGCAGGCCGGACGCGGCAGCGGAGGCATTAATCTCGAAATCCCCGTAAAAATTAAAAGCAAGACATTTCAAAAAATCTTTGGCAGCGGCACAGTCGGTCTGGTCGTTTCCGGCGATATTCGGATTCAGGCGGGCATTCGGCGTGAAGACCGCAGCGAGGTGCAGACTGCATTGACGCGCGGCTCCAGTACAACCTTCAAGATGCAGCAAACCCAGCGTTTCTCGGTCACAGGCAAGATTGGTGAAAAGGTCACAGTCAATGTCGATCAGGACAGCGAGCGTGCCTTTGACTTCGACAACAATGTTCGCCTGGTCTATGAGGGATTTGAAGATGAAATTCTGCGCCGGTTCGAGGCTGGCAACATCTCCCTTTCTCTCCCCGGCACACGCTATGTTACCTTCAGCGGCAAAAACTCCGGTCTGTTTGGCCTGAAAAGCGAGCTTGTTCTGGGCAATCTCAACCTCGTTACCATTGCCAGCCAGGAAAAGGGTGAAAGCCAGCGCTTAAGCCTCACCGGCGGCGCAAGCTCCGGCAGCAACAACATCAGTGACTACCGCTATCTTAAG
>CAZVSL010000469.1:0-836 GCA_964629935.1 uncultured Calditrichaceae bacterium
GGAAGAATTCGGAAGTGCTGGACGCAGGGAAGTAGAACGCCAGGTTGTGAGCCTGGACGCCATTTGGCCGCCGGTCGAAATCATCTCAGCCGACACCCTCGTTTTGCGACCGGTATTTGTCGAAGAAGGGCTGGCGCAGGCCACTTTCTCACTTGTCTGGTCCACACCGGCAGAAAGGCTGGAGCTGATAGCTATTTCTCCGGATACGACGGTCATCTCAAGGTCAGCTATCCGGGGTGGTGAGCATCCCAATATTGAGCTTGAGGAGCGTGACCGCTACCTGAACTTTACCATTCAGGAGCCGCAAACTGGATTCTGGAATTTTGCCATCATTGACTTGACGCCTGATGTTCAGGCCGATTTCTTGTTTCAACCCACTGGCATCAACAGTGAGGTTCAGGCCTATGTCACAGCTCAAGAAATCACCACGACAGTCACTGATTCTATTCAACTTCTCACTGTGGCGGCGAGGGAGGTCTTCGCGGGTATCCAATTGGAAGCTGTTGCCCGTGACCAGGCGCCGCTGATCGATATATCCGTTGTCGCAACTATGACCACTCCTACAGGCAGCATCAGGTTCTTCCGGCTTGTGGATAATGGCAACCGTGAGTTGGGAGACCGTTTTGCCAATGATGGCATCTACTCGCGCTTGATATCCGATGTGGAACAGTCCGGAAACGGTAGCTATCAGTTTGATGTGGAATTCTTTGTGGGTTCAAGCCGGGCACAGTTCCTGCCCGGAGAAGAGCCGGATACCACGGATGGCAATGGCGGAATGTTCGCCCTGACTCAGGTTGGCGAAGGCGAGACCGCCAACGTGACGCCTCGGAGTTTCA
>CAZVSL010000469.1:846-1617 GCA_964629935.1 uncultured Calditrichaceae bacterium
GGGCGGGCACAGTTGTCAACGAGCTGCCTGAGGACACCGCAGGTGACCTCGACCAGGACGGTATCCCGGACGATATCGAAGGATGCGGTCCCGATGATGACCGGGATGGCGATGGCCGGCGCAACTGCGAAGACCGGGATTCCGACAACGATGATCTGGCAGACAGGGATGAAGGCGAGGGCGATAGCGATAACGACGGGACGCCCGACTTCCTTGACGATGATTCGGATAACGATACCATAGCGGATATCGAGGATCCGTTTCCCTACGATGCAAGCCACGGCCTTGCTTACGGCGTTGATGATGACAACCAGAAATTCGTTGAACTGGATTTGCGTGCAGATCCTCCAGTATTTCGGGATATTGGAGTCGTTAAGGATGCAGCCAGTGGCAGAGAAATCGCGGAAATGGAAGCGCTTGCCTGGGATTCTGATACGCAGCAGTTGCTGGTTTTCTCCAACCGTCCGCGCGCTCTCTATGCGATCGACATCGGCGACATCCCGGCAGCGGGGGAAGGCAGGGATATCCCTGCGCAACTGATCGGCGAGGTAAATGTGGAAATAACGGCTCTGGCGATTCATCCCAGAAGTCGCGAGCTGTTTGCTGTGGAAAGCGACGAGCGGCTGGGCAAGCTGGACAAAACAACCGCGGTCTTCACACCAATCGGAGACATCGGTTTCGAGGATGTGCAGGGGCTTGCCTTCTCCTCACGTACGGAGATCAAACTGTATGGCGTAGAAATTCGAACAAACAGGCTACTGCAAATTGATC
>CAZVSL010000469.1:1632-5204 GCA_964629935.1 uncultured Calditrichaceae bacterium
AACCGCTAAGCTCTATGGCTTCAGCGAGCGGGCGCACAAATTCATCGAGATAAGTACCAGGACCGGAATGGCAGAAGCGCTGCCTGTTACAGTGAGCGCTGATTTTGATATCGAAGGATTGGCGTTTATTTTGGATGACTGAAGTGCCAGCTTGCTTAACCTGCTTTTGGTCCGCATTTAAGCTGCTGTTTAATAAGCGCATGCAGAGAGAGAGAGAGAGAGAGAGAGCAGATTAGGCTTGAAATTCTCGGTGTTGAGAATTTTAGCTGTGGGATTCTCATTTGCGGTAAGGCCTGAGCTATACCAAACAGCCGCGGCTAATTCAGTTGCATGTGAGCATATCCATGCGATGGCTTTGGGCCATCGAAAGGCTTATCATCCCTCCTAAGCGTCATACCCCAAATTCGACCGTAACCACTTCTCTGCCTGTAGTTTGCTCATCCCCTTGCGGCGGGCATAATCTTCAACCTGATCCTCGCCAATCTTGCCGACAGAGAAGTATTTTGCCTCAGGATGCGCAAAGTAGAAGCCGCAGACTGAGGCCGCCGGATGCATGGCGTAGGTCTCAGTGAGCGAGATGTCGGTATGCTTCTGAGCTTCGATGAGGTCGAACAGCAGTTGCTTTTCCGTGTGGTCCGGACAGGCGGGATAGCCCGGCGCCGGCCGGATGCCACGGTAGCGCTCTTTGATCAGCTCTTCATTGCTGAGGTCTTCATCCGGCGCATACGCCCAGCATCTTTTGCGTACAAGCTGGTGCAGCAGCTCAGCGAAAGCCTCGGCCAGACGGTCCGCCAGCGCCTTTACCATGATGGCGTTGTAATCATCATGGTCTTTCTCATAGCGCGCAACCAGTTTGTCGACGCCTATGCCGGTGGTGACCGCAAAAGCGCCGACGAAGTCTTCTATTCCCGAGTCCTTCGGCGCCACAAAGTCAGCCAGGGCAAGATTGTGATAGCTGCCCGACTTCTGCGTCTGCTGCCGCAAAGTGTGGAAGGTGGTCAATAGCTGCTTCCGGCTTTCGTCGGTATAGACCTCGATATCATCACCGACGGAGTTTGCGGCAAACAAGCCAACCACGCCGTGCGCAGTCAGACGCTTGTTGCGCACGATGTCATCCAGCAACTGATTGGCGTCCTGGAACAGCTTGCGGGCTGTTTCACCGGCAGCCTCGTCTTCGAGAATAGCGGGATACTTGCCGCGCAGCTCCCAGGTCATGAAGAATGGCGACCAGTCGATATATTCCCGAATCCGTTCCAGTGGATAATCTCGCAATTGCACCACACCAAGCTCCGGGGGCGTGACAACCTGGTCTTGCGACCAGTCGACGGCCAGCCTGTTCGCCCGCGCCTCGTCGAGAGAAATGATGGTCTTCTTGTCAGATTTGCGCGCATGAGACGACCGCAGCTCTTCGTATTCCGCCTTTTTCTGCTGGACGAACTCCTGCTTCAGACTATCCGTGACCAGGTTGCTGACAACGGTCACACTGCGCGACGCATCCAGAACATGGATGGTGGGGGCGGAGTAGTTGGGTTCGATCTTGACAGCGGTGTGGATGCGCGAGGTGGTCGCACCGCCGATCAGCAGCGGCACCTTAAAACCCAGGCGCTCCATCTCGCAGGCGTTGTGCACCATCTCATCGAGCGAAGGCGTGATCAAGCCGCTCATACCGATGATGTCAACCTTCTGCTCGCGCGCCGTCTCCAGGATCTTCTCGCATGAGACCATCACGCCGAGATCGATAACTTCATAGTTATTGCAAGCCAGCACAACGCCGACGATGTTTTTGCCGATGTCGTGGACGTCGCCTTTCACGGTTGCCAGCAGCACTTTGGCGCGCGGTCTGGTATCTTTTAGCCTGGCTTTTTCTTTTTCAATATATGGAATGAGATAGGCCACGGATTTTTTCATGACGCGTGCGCTTTTTACCACTTGTGGCAGGAACATCTTGCCTGAGCCAAACAGATCGCCCACCACGTTCATGCCATCCATCAGAGGGCCTTCGATGACTTCGATGGGCTTGTCATATTTCTGCCTGGCCTCTTCTGTGTCTGCATCGATGTAGTCGACAATTCCTTTGATGAGCGCATGCTTAAGCCTTTCCTCCACGCTGCCTTGCCGCCATTCAGCTTGCTTGCTCTCGGCCACGCCCTCGGACTTCACTTTTTCTGCGAAATCGACCAGGCGTTCGGTGGCGTCCGGGCGCCGGTTGAGCAGGACGTCTTCTACCAGCTCCAGCAGGTCCTTCGGTATTTCTTCATACACCTCAAGCTGGCCGGCATTGACGATGCCCATATCCAAACCGGCGGCGATGGCGTGATACAAGAACGCCGAGTGCATGGCCTCACGCACAGGATTGTTGCCGCGGAACGAGAACGAGATGTTGCTGACGCCGCCGCTCACTTTGGCGAGCGCCAGATTTTCCTTGATCCATTTGGTGGCGCGGATAAAATCGACGGCATAGTTGTTATGCTCTTCGATGCCGGTCGCCACAGTCAGGATGTTGGGATCGAAGATGATATCTTGCGGCGGAAATCCGAGTTCCTCAGTCAGGATTTTGTATGCGCGTTGGCACACTTCGATCTTGCGCTCAAAGGTGTCCGCCTGTCCTTTCTCGTCAAACGCCATGACAATAACTGCGGCGCCATATTGCAGGATTTTGCGCGCATGCTCTTTGAACACGGCCTCGCCTTCCTTCAAACTGATGGAATTAACCACCCCCTTGCCCTGAATACAGCGCAAGCCGGCTTCGATGACGGACCATTTGGAGGAATCTACCATAAACGGCACGCGCGCGATTTCTGGCTCGGCGCCGAGCAGATTCAGGAATTTCACCATCACCGCTTCAGAGTCGAGCATACCCTCATCCATATTGATATCGATGATCTGGGCGCCGTTTTCCACTTGTTGCTGCGCCACGGAAAGCGCCTCTTCGTAGTTGCCTTCTGTGACCAGGCGCGCGAACTTTCTCGACCCCGAGACATTTGTGCGTTCACCGACGTTGACAAAGTTGGTGTCCTCAGTCACGACCAGGGGCTCGAGACCACTCAGGCGCAAATATGGCTTCAGCTTCGCTATCTTCCGTGGTGAATACCTGGTTGCAACCTCGGCAATCGCCCGGATGTGCTCGGGCGTCGTGCCACAGCATCCGCCAACCAGATTGACAAAACCACTGCGGGCATAGTCAGCGAATTGCTCTGCCATGTATTCCGCGGTTTCATCGTAGCCGCCAAACTCATTGGGCAGGCCGGCGTTTGGATACAGACTTGTGGGCACAGACGCCACCCGCGCCAATGCTTCGATGAACGGTCGCATTTGGCCGGAGCCGAGGGCGCAGTTCAGCCCCACACTCAGCAAACTACGCGTATGCGAGACCGAGAGCCAAAACGCCTCCGTGGTCTGGCCCGAAAGCGTGCGGCCGCTGGCGTCGACAATGGTGCCGGAAATCATGACCGGCAGATCGACGCCGGTTTCGTTGAAATATTCCTGGATGGCGTACAACGCGGCCTTAGCGTTCAGCGTATCGAAAATCGTTTCGACCAGCAAGATATCGACCCCGCCTTCGACCAAACCGC
>CAZVSL010000470.1:0-669 GCA_964629935.1 uncultured Calditrichaceae bacterium
TGTTTCGTTCGGTGGACAGTGGCGCCAGTTGGCAGCCCAGCAATCTCGGGCTGCCAAACCAAAGCATTGTGGTGCTGGTCATCAACGCCGACGGGCATCTGTTTGCCGGCGTGGAAGATCGCGGCGTCTTCCGTTCCACCGACGACGGCGCTACGTGGAGTCAGGTGCTCTCCATATCCGGTTTCGATGATGTTACCTCAATGGTGATCGATCTGCAAACCGGCGACATTTTTGTGGCAACTAATTTCGTGAACCGGACGAATGTTTTTCGCTCCACCGATAACGGTGAGAACTGGGCAACTTTCGAAACCGGCCTGTCGGATGTCGGCGCCATTCAATCCCTGGCTATCAACCCGCTAAATGCCGAAGTCATTGCCGGCGCCTCGGACGCTGGCATACTCCGCTCCGACGACCGAGGCGAGAGTTGGCAGACCAGTAACGACGGCCTGCTTTATTCGGATGTTAAAGCCGTGGCCGTTACTTCGGGGGGTACCATCTTTGCGAGCGCTGACAGTTCAACAACTCGACGCGCCATCTTCCGCTCCACGGACAACGGCGATAGCTGGATACTGGTATTGGAGCCGGCGAGAGAAGTCCGGTCGCTGGCGGTCAATTCTCGCAACCATGTCTTTGCTACCACACATGGCGCCGGAATCTTACGTTCCGACA
>CAZVSL010000470.1:679-5189 GCA_964629935.1 uncultured Calditrichaceae bacterium
CGACAATAACGGCGTAAACTGGACGACTATCAACGAGGGCTTACGCAGTTTATCCATTCAGAGGATCGATTTCGGCGACGGCGATGAAGTTCTTGCCGCCAGCCACTGCACCGGAGTATTTCGCTCCACGAATAACGGCGGGAATTGGCAGGCCATCAATGGAGAGTTGAAGTTGACGAGTATCATATCGCTGGCCTTCAAGCCGCAAGCCGGACATCTCCTTGCCGGTAGCCATTGCGGCGGCGTATTTCGTACCGCCGACGACGGCGAGACCTGGGACTGGCTCGGTCCCCGAGGCCAGAAC
The DNA here is from genome assembly GCA_964629935.1 of uncultured Calditrichaceae bacterium. Lineage (GTDB taxonomy): Bacteria > Zhuqueibacterota > Zhuqueibacteria > Oceanimicrobiales > Oceanimicrobiaceae > CAZVSL01. Next base: position 984 of record CAZVSL010000470.1, read on the forward strand.
ATCAATGCCCTCGTTGTCCACCCGAACGGGGATATTTTTGCCGGAACCGGAGGCGTTAGCATTGCAGGGGTGGGGGATGTGTATCGCTCCGGAGACGACGGCGCTACCTGGGTAGATGTTAGCCCGGACAACGACGCCTTCTTTTCAATGACCGTCGGGCCCAACGGCGACATCTACACCGGAACCGGTTTTCTGCAGCTTTGCGGTATCAATTCGATTTGCGATCAGGGCGATATCTATCGCACAAGCGACAACGGCGGCAGTTGGGATAGGGTGGCTACCAAGCTGGACGATTTCGTGCTCGGCCTGGCGGCGAATTCTGGCGGGCGCGTATTAGCTGCCACCAGAGAAGGCACCTATCGATCATTCGGTGAGTTCTGGCATAAGGTCTTGAACGGAAACAGCCTATCCGCGGCCGTCGATCCGCTGACAGACCTGGCTTATGTCGGCACCACGAACGGCGTCTTTCGGTCCGCAGACGAAGGCGAGTCCTGGACCAACGTATTGCCGCTCTCAGATGACAGACCTCGGACCATCGCCTTTGATGCCTCAGGACGTGTGCTGGTGGGCACCGAAGAAAGCGGCGTCTTTCGATCGCAAGACCAGGGCGAGACCTGGGAGACGGTTAATTCCGGGCTAACCACGATGGATGTACGCGCCATCGCTCTGAATACGAACACCGGCCAGCTCTTTACCGGCGTCGCTGGTAACGGTGTCTTCCGCGGTGGCTTGGCAACCCAATTGCCCAACCAGGTTACATTGATCTCGCCGCCAAATGACACTATAATCGAGACTGATAGTGTGCAATTCATTTGGCAGCGTAGCCAGCCTGCGGTCGATCGCTACTGGTTCGAGATCGCCACCGATGCCTCGATGGCCAATGCCGTGATTGATTCAACGCTTATGGCTGCGGATACGGTAAAGGTGGTGCGTGAACTTTTAAACACGCAGACGTACTGGTGGAGAGTCAGGGCGGGTGATGCCGCAGGTTGGGGACTCTTCAGTGAGCAGCGTCGCTTCGACGTGGATATCCCAACCAGCGTTCATGCCGATGACCAGATTCCGGTCGATTTTAGTTTAAGCCAGAACTATCCCAACCCCTTCAACCCCTCCACAACAATCGAATACACGTTGCCGAAATCAACAGAGGTCAAGCTGATAATATATGATGTGGGCGGGAAAGAAATAGTGACCTTGGTACGGGATCAACAACCGGCAGGGGGGCATCAAGTACGGTTTGAAGCCACGGGGTTGGCAAGCGGTTTATATTTTTATCGTCTTGAGACCAGGGAATTCGTGCAAACGAAAAAGCTTACGTTGCTTAAATAGTATCAAGTGAAAATGACTGTGAGTAGAAATTAGCAGCATTACTTAAACCTTTCGGCTAACTTTTTTGCAGCCGATTGTGGTGCGCTGGCGTGATTTCTGAGTTCTTGCGCGACGGCTCCGAAGAGCATCGAGCCCCTGCCGACGTTTAGCTCACCGGAGATCTCTCATGAACCATACCATCATCAAGAAGGAAGCCCTTTCCCTGTTGACCCCCCGGTCGGTCACCAAATGGCGTTGGGCCGGGGCTCTTCTCCTCGGAACCGTTCTCTGGTTCGCAGCCATGATCACCTCGGAAATCGTTCCTCGGGTCTTTCTCGGCTTGGAGTTGCAGGGCCCGACGTACGGCCTCGTCGGCGTGATTCGAGCCGTCTTAGGCCTCGTTGCCGTTGCGGTTGCCCTCCGCCTCGTTCAGCTCCGGGTCCGCGACGTTGGACTCGTTTCTGTACGCTGGCGCAGTGACGCGCTCATCGGTGCGGCCGTCGCCCTGGTGTTCGCGTTCGTACAGTTCCTCGTCATCATTCCCAACACCGGGGGGGCGGCCCGCAGCGACGTCGCGGCCAACGCTGCTCAGATCGGCGACTCGGTGTGGGGCGTATTCGGCTTCATCGTCCTGGCATGGACGGGAGCTTTCAGCGAGGAGTTGTTCTTCCGCGGCCATTTCTTTACGACCCTACGGAACATGCTCGGGGGCTCAGGCATCGCGCTCGCGGTGGCTGTTGTGACGACGGTCGCCCTCTTTGCCGCCGGGCACGGGTACCAGGGGTGGGCCGGGGTCGTGGACACGGGGTTCTACGGAGGCCTGACCCTCACGCTGCTCTACGTCTGGCGGGGCCGTTTGACCGCGTGCATCGTGGCCCACGCGCTGTGGAACACGCTGGCGACCGGAGCAATCTATCTGTGGTACTGACCATTGAGCGTCAGGGCAGAGCCGCATAACCTTCAACTGCACTGAAACACAGGGCGCTGCGGTGATGTTCGCGCTTCGTGGTTAGGCAATGCAATCTTTATTTTTCAGGACCCCTGTGCACATTCGCCCTGTGTCCGGTGAGTTAAGGGTTATACCGAAGGGGTTAGCCCGAAGAGGTTAGATGAATTTTTCCAAAAGAAGCCTTGCAATTTCTGTTTTGTTTGGTTTTCTGTCTGAAAGACAACAAACCAGAAAGGAAAAGGTGTCATGACAGTTCAACAAGCTGCCTTTAAGATTTTAGAAGAAAAAAATAACCCGATGTCTGCAAAAGAGATCTCCAAAATCAATACTTGATAGAAAGTGAAAATCTAGCGATTCAAGGGATCCGATTACTTCTCTCGCCCAAACATTGGAAAAGAACATTCGAGATGGAATTTATGACGAGCCAAGACTTATTTTTATTCACAACGAAAGAGGACGACGTTTAATTGGTCTACCTTCGTGGAAGAATGGACAACCAGGCCATGAATCGAGCGTTTCAGATTTCAAAGAAATAAAATTTGACATACCTGCGACGCTTCTGGATAAAATTCAGTTAGCCGCTCAAGCTAAGATTGCGGACTCTTTTGATGACACCCTAATTAAAATATTGCAAATGGGATTAACTGCAATGGGATCAGAAATTAAAGAAGGCTTAGTCCAGCAGTTGAATAAGTTAGACGAATTATAGAAAGACTATTCGTCAAAATATTTATAAACCAAATGAGGTTTAATATGATTTCTATAGATTTACCCAAAGGTCTTGAAAGGCACTTTCGCGAGATTGTACAAGAAGACTACAACGGAGATATGCAGGCTGCAAGTACAACATTCTTAGAGTTACATGAAAAATTCGGCTGGAAAGAACAACTCCGTAAAGACGTAGAGTCCATCCGTTCTGAAGTGCGCCAAAGAGGCGGAATCAAAGCTAAGACAATTGACGATGCTGTAAAAAAATACCGCAAAATATAGACTCGACTTGTGGATAGAATATTCCGCGTTGTAATTGATACGAATCATATTATGTCCACTCATTGATTGGATGACAAGAGAAGACGATTATTTTAAATTGTTGCTCTCCAAGCCCATTTGGAATGAATATAGAGCAGTTGCAGATTGGCTAATCCCTGATCAAAACAGGGCGAGAAGGAGCGAGTATTGGGTGTTTTAAGCCTTCAGTCTGACTGGATAGAGCCAGCAATCGAATTGGATGTTTGCACGGATCAGTCGGATAATCGCTTTTTAGAATGTGCCGTTTCAGGAAAGGCAGCTTATCTCGTCACGAAGAATATTAGACATTTTCCGTGGAAGGAATATTCTGGTATTAAAATTGTTCGGGTTCGTGAATTCTTGAAGGTATTGGAAGCGTTAGAAAAGTCTCGCCAGAGAGAAGCAGGCTCTAAGTAGTTGTAAACATAATAGATGGCATAACAAGCTGCTGCAGTGGATGCAAGGGCTGTGGATAAGTGAGTTGCTCAGTGCTCTTTTCAAAGTTCTGTCGGAATTTGCAGCCACAGTGCCCTAAAACCCTTGCACCAGTGAGCCCCATATTGCCAGCGACGCTTACTGTCAGCGCATCCTCAGGACTAAGACACCTGAAAAGCTAAGACAGCAATGCTACCTCATAAATACATCTTCCAGAACGCCACCATCTTATTAAACAAATGCCTGCGCGCCGGCCGGTCGGTGATGCCGTGTTTGCGCATGGGATAGAACATCATATCGAACGGAATGCCGGCCTGCACCAGCGCTTCGATGAAGCGCCAGGAGTTTTGCGGATGCACGTTGTCATCGTAGGTGCCGTGTACCAATAGCAGCCGGCCGTGCAGATTAGCAGCGCTCTTGACAAACGAGGTTTTGTCATAGCCCTCCGGATTTTCCTGCGGCGTCTTCATGGCGAATTCTGCCCATTTGGTGTCATAGTAGTGCCA
>CAZVSL010000471.1:0-5187 GCA_964629935.1 uncultured Calditrichaceae bacterium
CGAAACCGACCTTCCGACGGCTCGAATATGAACCGACTACGGAACTGCAAAAAACACTCCGCGCTGCCGTGCGCATTGATGAGGATTATGGTGAGCAAGCGCTTTCCGCACTTGCGCAAAGCATCAACCGAAATGTTGCGATCATAAAAGAGCTTGAACGACTCATAGAATCTGGCCATTGCCGCATCTTGTTTTTCGCTGCATCGGTTCGTCACGCTGAGATCATTGCCGCCGCACTGTCTGCCTTTGGCTTCGACGCGCGGGTCGTGACCGGCACTACGTCGGCGCTAGTGCGCCGGCGTGTCATCAAAGCTTTTCGGTCTGCCTCGGAAACCCCGATGATCCTGTGCAACTACGGGGTTCTGACCACGGGGTTCGATGCGCCGAATACGAGCGCGGCGGTGATTGCGCGGCCGACTCGATCGCTGGTTTTGTACAGCCAGATGGTCGGCCGGGCGACACGGGGACCGAAGGCGGGGGGCAACGAAACGTGCGAAATCAGCACGGTCGTCGATATCGATCTCCCAGGGTTCGGCGACGTGGCGCAGGCTTTTACGAATTGGGAGGACGTTTGGAATGACTATGGCTAAAGGCGATTATCAACAGGACTTATTCGATGCGCACATTATCCCGTCGCAGCTTGCCATCACGGCGATGCGCGACTCGGGCTACAAGAATACGGCCTACGCGCTCGCTGAGCTGATTGACAATGCCCAGCAGGCCGGCGCGTCCGTGATCGAAGTGCTCTGCTTTCAAAAGCGGGAGCGCATTCAGCAAAGGGAGCGCTCTCGCATCTCGCAGATCGCGGTGCTCGACAACGATTTTGACATAGACGGCGTCCTTGTCCCGGCCACCTTGTTTGCTTCGCTGCCGGCCAATGGTACGGTACAAGTGCAGGCTGCAGGTACCATTGAATATACGCCCAATTCCGGCTTTAATGGCATCGACCAATTCGCCTATCGTGTAAAGGATGATGATGATGCATTCTCGAACCTTGCGACGGTACGTGTGATCGTAACCGCGTCTCCGGTTGCCAACAACGACGCCGCCGTAGTTAATCAGAATGAGAGTGTGAAGATTGATGTTACGATCAATGATACGGATCCCGATGGCTCTCTTGATAAGAGCACGATTACGATCGCCAACGGCCCTGACCACGGCAGCGTGAGCGTCGACAATGTTAGTGGCATCGTCACGTACACGCCGGTGCAGAATTTCACCGGGTCGGATAGCTTCGCTTACACAGTTGCTGACAATGACGCCGGTATATCGAACGAGGCTACAGTCACGGTTTTGGTGAACGGCCCTCCGGTCGCCGTGAATGATACAGCTTCGACCGCAGAAGAAGCCGCGGTTGACATCAATGTACTCGCCAATGACAGCGATGTTGAGGGAAGTGTCATAGCCGCAACTCTGGTACTCATCGATCAACCCACAAATGGCCTTGCAGAAGCTAAGACCGGCGGCATCGTAGCGTATAGCCCGAATCCGGATTTCGTTGGTACAGATTCTTTTACCTATACCGTACAAGATGAGATGGGGCTGACCTCTCAGGTCGCCACGGTTTTGGTTGAAGTCACCGGGGTGAATGATCCGCCACAGGCGGTGGCTGATACAGCGGCTACTCCCGAGGATACGCCGGTTGTGGTGTCAATTCTGGTGAATGACATCGATATCGACGGCAGCCTGGAGCCAGCATCGATCACAATCGTGACACAACCGCTTCACGGCACTGCGATTGCTGCCGCCGGCAACCTGACGTATACCCCGGCCCAAAATTTCTTTGGCAGAGACTCACTCAAGTATACAGTGCAGGATAATGAGGGCGCTGTGTCAAATGTCGCGCGCGTCATGCTGGAGATTTCAAATGTCAATGACGGTCCGGTGGCAGGTAATGATTCTGCTTTCACCAATGCAGGACAGGCTGTCGAGGTTGATGTCATTGCCAATGACGTTGACACAGATGGCGACATCGACCCGACCACAGTTACCATTGTGACTCAACCCACGAGTGGTACGGCTGGCGTTAACGCCACGTCAGGCGTTATCACCTATACACCCCTGCAGAGCGCAAGCACGGCTGACTCACTCAAATATAGAGTGCAGGATAATGACGGCGCGCTTTCCGATATTGCCACGGTGTTGATCGCGCTCAATATCCGACCCACGGCGGTCAATGATGCGGCGACAACACTTGAAGATACGCCAATCGATATCGCGGTCCTGGCAAACGATATCGATCCCGAGGGCAGTATCGATGTTACCAGCGTGCGTATAGCTACACTGCCCTCCACCGGCACAGCGGCAGTGGACAGCACCGACGGCGTCGTGAGGTTTACACCTGCACAGGATTTCTTTGGCAATGTCACATTCGACTACACTGTGGCTGATGAGCAGGGACTGATTTCCAATTCAGCGATTGTGCTCGTGAAGGTGACCGGAGTAAATGACGCCCCGGCTGCTGTGCGCGATTCAGCGGTCACGTCTGAAGAGACCCCGATCACAGTGGACCTGCTGGCCAATGACACAGATATCGATGGCTCACTTGTACCCGGCAGCGTTGCTATCAGCCTGCCGCCAAAGCAGGGAACTGCAACTGTCGATCCGGTTGATGGTCAGCTCACTTATACACCGAGTCCCGGCTTCGCTGGTGCAGATAGTTTGCTTTATACGGTAGCGGATAATTCCGGGGCCGCCAGCAATCAGGCCGTTGTATCCATCACAGTGACGCCCGTAAACGATCCGCCCGTGGCGGTTGATGACAATGAGACCACGAGCGAGGATACGCCTGTTAGCATAGCAGTTACTGAAAACGACACCGATTCTGACGGCGCCATCGACCCTGCTACAGTGGTTATCGTGAGCCCGCCGGCATCGGGTACGCTGCAGTTGGATGGCACGGCCGGGGTGGTCACCTTTATTCCCGATGCCGGTTTTTCCGGCACGGTATCCTTTACCTATACCGTTTCAGACAACGAGGGCGCAAGCTCGAATGTGGCGACAGTCACGGTTACGGTTGTGGACGAGAATGATATCCCGGTTGCTGTAGATGATACGGTGCAGACTGTGGAGGATGCTGCTATCGCAATAGATGTGCTCAGCAATGACAGTGATAGCGACGGCAGCCTTGAGCCCGCTACGATTACGGTGACGGCCGGCCCGGACAACGGGACGGTGGCAGTGGACTCTGTCGCGGGCACAATTACGTATCAGCCCGCATCTAATTTCTTTGGAGCCGATAGTTTTAGCTATCGCGTAAAAGACGATGTTGGAGCAAGCACAAACGTAGCCACTGTGAGGATTAAGATCATCAGCGTCAATGACCCGCCGGTCGCAGGGGATGATTTTGTAACCGGAGATGAGGACACGCCCGTCACACTGGAGGTGCTGGCCAACGATAGCGATGTAGATGGCGCCCTTGACCTGACCTCCGTTTCGGTTGTCGCCACACCCTCCTCGGGAACTTTTTCAGTCGATGCACAAGCCGGAACCATTACTTATGCACCGAGCCAGGATTTCTCTGGCACGGATAGTTTGCGGTATACGGTACGCGATAACGAAGGAGCGGTGTCAAACGAGGCGCGAGTTGCCATTACTGTTTTGACCGAGAATGACATTCCTGTGGCTGTTGATGATGCTATCCAGATTCTCGAAGATAACGGTGTGGTCGTGGAGGTGCTGGCCAATGATACGGATATTGATGGCACGCTCAATCCCGCCTCTGTTACTGTAGTTACACAGCCTGAACATGGAACTGTCGAGGTGGATACTGTGAACGGCGCTATCGCCTACACCCCGGCTCAAGACTTTGTTGGCAGCGATAGCCTTCAGTATGTAGTTTCGGATGATGCGGGCGCTACATCCCATGTCGCGACCGTGCGTGTCATCATTGCCCCCGTTAATGACGCACCGGTTGCAAATGATGATTCGGAAACGACAAGTGAGGAAACTCCGGTATCTGTTTCGGTTCTGCTCAATGATTCGGATATAGATAGCGACCTCAACCCATCAAGCCTGAGTATCGTTCATGAGCCCGCGTTTGGTGTGGCGCAGGTAAATCCTGGGGACGGCAGCATTCTGTACACACCTGGCATCGATTTTTCCGGTCAGGATACCTTGGCCTACACCGTGGCTGACCTCGAAGGCGCTATCTCAAATGAAGCCACGGTCGTTATCCTGGTTACTGAAGAGAACGACGTCCCGCTTGCTGTTGATGATAGCGTGGAGACAGATGAGGACGTCCCTGTGACAATTGCAGTGCTCAGCAACGATAGCGATTCGGATGGCACATTAGATGGCAACGCGACCCTTGTCACGGCCGGACCCCATGAAGGTTCTGTACAGACCGATAGTGTTCCCGGACAATTGCAGTACACACCCAATCCCAATTTCTTTGGACCGGACAGCTTTCAGTACATAGTTAAAGATGACCTCGGCGCCAGCTCAAATCCGGCAATGGTTCGCATTGCGGTACGGTCTGTCAACGACCCGCCGATTGCTCAGGATGATAGCGCTACAACCGCAGAAGGCCAGCCGGTAACCATCAACCTCGCCCAGAATGACTCCGACATCGATGGCAGTTTGGAGCTGGCGACGCTGACCATTGTGATGCAGCCGTCTTCCGGCAGCGTGACCGTGGGGCAGGCGGGACATGCCACTTACGCGCCTGCAGGCAATTTTTCAGGACAGGACAGTCTCGGATATACGATAGCAGACAACGACGGCGCACTTTCTGACACAGCCATCGTTTACATCACGGTGAGCGACGAGAATGGTCCCCCGGTTGCGCGTAACGACACTACTTCAACGCCTGAAGACCAGCCCCTTGTCATTGCGGTGCTGACCAACGACGGCGATTCAGATGGTTTCCTCGATCTCGCTTCTGTTACTATCGTAGCTCATCCCGACAGTGGCAGGGTGGAGGTGAATCAGGTGGGCGAGGTTATATTTACACCGAATCAAGATTTCTTTGGTGTGGACAGCTTCGGCTATCAGGTCAAAGATGACGGCGGCCTGACTTCGAACACCGCCGTTGTTTTCGTCACAGTGGTTAGCGTTAATGATGCGCCGATCGCGGCTGCCGACACCGGCCAGACCACTTCAGAGACGCCAGTCACCGTCAATGTTGTCAGCAACGACAGCGACAGCGACGGCAGTTTGGTTCCGGGTACAGTAGCGGTGGTTACG
>CAZVSL010000472.1:0-2108 GCA_964629935.1 uncultured Calditrichaceae bacterium
AAGCCGGAGATCACCACTCAGTATGAGGTTGGTTTCAACCAGCAGTTCTCGGACAACGCTGCCTTTGATATCACCACGTTCTATAAGAACATCAAGGACCAGATTCAGGTGACGCGGGTATCGACCATTCCGCAGAATCCGGCTGGCGAGTACAATGTGCTGGCGAATCTCGACTTTGCAACCACCGCTGGCGTCGAGCTGCAGTTGACTTTGCGGCGCACCAGCCGGGTGGCGGCACAGTTGAACTGGACCTTCTCGCGTGCGTTGGGTACGGGTTCGGTTGCCAACTCTGCGATTTCAGCTATCGAGCAGCAGGCAGAGGTGCCGACTGCGATTTCCCCGCTTGATTTTCACCGGGCGCAGACAGGTTCCTTCAACCTGGACTATCGTTTTGGCAAAGGCGATGGCGGTCCCATACTCGAGCAACTGGGCGCCAATTTGCTGTTTACGTTCCAGAGCGGCCATCCCTTTACGTTTGCCACAGGTGATTTCGGTCAGCAGGATGAGCAGGACGGCGGCGTGATCACCGACCCGCGTTTCCGCTTCCCGCTGGAGAACGTGAATGCGTCGCGGACGCCGTGGAACTTCCAGCTTGATTTGCGGCTGGACAAGACGGTGAGCCTGGGCACGTTCAACACCAATTTTTACATCTACGTTCAGAACCTGACCAATCGTGAGAACGTCATCAATGTGTTTTCACGTTCGGGCAATGCTTTCAACGATGGTTTCCTGAACGATGCTGAGTTATCGAATTCGGTTCTGAGGCGTCGTGATGAGCTCAATCCTGGTTTTGGCGCTGCTGCTTATGAGGCGCTTTACCGTGCTATCAATCTGGGCGGCAATGCCTACAATTTCCGCGCAAATGGGGTTGGTGCGAGTGGTTTCAACGGTTTGGAGGTCCTGGGCGTGCCGCGTCAGATTCGGGTTGGCGCGCGTGTAGAACTATAATAGCAATGCAGGGGATATGAGACACAGACAGAGGCCCTCTGATTGGGCCTCTGTAAACCCCTGATTTTACGGTTTATTTCATGGCTAAATTAAGTAACTGGAGGTAAAGGATAAATGAAGAAGATCTATATTTTCTTGCCTCTTTTTCTGGCCTGTTTGCTGTTGTTTAGCAGCAATGTGCTGGCAAAAGGAAAAGATGGTACAGCCTTGAACAGCCCCGCGCTGGATGCGGTGGTTCAAGAAAACAGGACTAACCAGACGCTGGTCAATGTGGGCCAGGTGGCCATGTGGATTTATGCAGATGGTCTCTCCTCGCTCAGCCCCCAGGGCGGCGCTGGATTGTTCTTCCCACGTGGCAGCAACCCTGTGACCTCGGCTATCTTCCAGGATGGTCTGGTCTGGGGCGGCCTGGTGCAAGACGGCCAGGAGCCGGTTACCCGGGTGGGCGGCGCGCAATATAACGTCGGCCACGTGCCCGGTGCTATTACCAGCCGCGGCGTTGCAGAAGATCGCACCGATCCGGAGGTGAACCGTATCTGGCGTGTGCGGCGTGATTTTGCTACAGCCGACCTGGCCCTGGACGCTGCTGAATTCAACGGTTTGCAGCGGTCGCAAGTGTCAGAGGCTCAGATTGAGCAGGTGCGAAATATCTATCGCCAGGACTGGATCGACTGGCCGTGGGAAAAAGGCGCGCCTTTCTATGATGCTGACGGCGACGGCCAATACAATCCGGCTTTCAACAATGATAAGGCTCGTACGCCAAAGCTGGCGCCCCAGGATGGTGAAGAGTTTGATCCTGAGATTCACGCAGATGAGCCTGGTGTGGCAAATGGCGACCAGGTGGTCTGGCTGGTTTCAAACGATCTGGACGATGCCACTTTGAGCAACTTTTCAGGTTCGCCGCCCATGGGTATGGAGCAGCAAATCACACTGTGGGCTTATGCCCGTGCGGATGAGCTTGGCCAGATCATCTTCAAGCAATTCCGTCTTATCTACAAAGGCGACACCAACACGCCCGAGAGCGCCAGGGTCGACAGCATGTATTTCTGCCAGTGGTCTGATCCCGATGTTGGCAGCGCCGGCGACGACCTGGCGGGCTCTGATACCACGCTCAGTCTGGGTTTTGCCTACAATTCAGGCGCGCAGGATGCTGTGTATGC
>CAZVSL010000472.1:2208-3331 GCA_964629935.1 uncultured Calditrichaceae bacterium
GGCTGGGTTGATCAGGGCTCCGGCGACCGCCGTCTGCTGCTGTCATCCGGGCCGTTTCAAATGGCGCTGGGCGATACCAACGAAACCGTTGTGGCTGCCATGGCGGCTATCGGTTCCGACCGGCTTTCTTCGGTGGCAGTGTTGAAGTTTGTGGACCGGTTTGCCCAGGAAGCGTTTGACAACTTGTTCGAGCTGCCGACGCCGCCGGCGCGGCCCCAATTGTTGGCCACAGAGCTGGACGGCCAGATCCTGCTGAACTGGGGATTTAGCCAGTCTGCGGTGACCGCGACAGAGACCCACGACGACAAAGGCCATATTTTTGAAGGCTACAATGTGTATCAACTGCCGAGTCCCGGCGCCAACCAGTCGGCGGGCATTAGAATTGCGACCTTTGACGTGATCAACGACTTCACGACGATTTCACAGGAGTCATTCGACATCGCTTCCGGTCTGGTGCTGAGCCTGCCGGTGCAGTTTGGCACCAACAGCGGCATCCAGCGGACGATCGTGCTCGAGGAAGACCGGCTTCGTGGGCTGGACCTGGTGAACGGACAAACCTACCACTTTGGTGTGTCCGCCTACAGCAACAATCCTGAGCCGGACGCTACCGTTAAGTCGCTGGAAAGCACCTTGAATATCGCGTCAGTTGTGCCGCAAACCACGAAACCAGGTACGCGCTTGCAGGCAGCAATTGGCGACACCGTTAGCGGCGTGGAGCACACCAATATCGCTGGCGGCGGCTTGAGTAACGGCTTCGTTGTACCGCTGGTGGTCGACCCGACACAGGTAACGGGCGACAATTATCAGGTTGGCTTCCGCAGAATCATCACCGATATCGACCTGTCAGACCCGGAACATCCTGACACGACAAGAGAAGTCGTCTGGGATTTGGTCAACACCTCGACCGGCGATACGGTTCTGGCGGCACAAACCAACCAGAGCGGCGACGACAACTATCTGATCGTCGATGGTTTGCAGGTCAAGGTGTTTGGCGCCCCGCTTTCCATTGCCGGACCGGGTGAGGCTGACGGCATGGTTGAGGTGCAGGCGGACGGCCAGCCCTTGACAGAGGAAAACTTCGATGGGCCCGGCGCCCAGTATGGCGGCAACAAAGTCTGGCACA
>CAZVSL010000472.1:3431-5160 GCA_964629935.1 uncultured Calditrichaceae bacterium
ATAGAATACATCGCGCGCATGATCGTATGTGATTTCGATGGTAACGGCACGGTTGCTGGTCCCGGTTATGTTATCCGCATCAACACCACCAAGCCGAACACAGTCGATGATGTATTCACATTCTCGACTTCCCAATTCCTGCCGACGCAGTCACAGAATCTGGCGCAGCAGGATGTGGCCGAGCTGGTCAACGTTTTCCCGAATCCTTATATCGGCGTCAACCGGTTCGAGGAGAATCGTTTCAACCGGTTCGTCACGTTTAGTCACTTACCGGAGCAAGCGACCATTCGCATATTTAACTTGGCTGGGATTTTGGTCAGGAAGATTGAGAAGGACAATGCTTCTCAGTTTGCAGACTGGGATCTCTTGAACGAGGACGGGCTGCCGGTGGCGAGTGGCATTTACGTCGCCAATATTGAGATGCCCGGTCTTGGTGAGAAAAATCTCAAGATTGCGGTTGTGCAAGAGGAACAATTCTTGAGAAGATTCTAAAGGGCAAGCTTCTAATGAACCGATTCCATCGCGTCTTGACAGCGGTGGAATCGGGCATGGAGACAAGTAGTATGAAACCAAAATCCAGCAAAGTTAAGGAGAAAGGAACTATGAAGAGACTATTTTCTATATCTGCGATTCTCTGTTTGGCCTTGCTTTTTGTGGCGGCTGGCAGCGGGATTGCGCAGGAGCAACGCATTGGCACCAACGCGGCGGCTGAGCTTCTGATACCGGTTGGTGCGCGCTACCTGGCAATGGGCGGCGCTTCCATAGCAACGGTTCAGGGCGTGGATGCCATTTACTGGAATCCTGCCGGCGTGGCGCGTTCGAATTACACCGCCGACGTGATGTTTTCACACATGCAGCACATTGCCGATATCAACATCAATTATGCAGCAGTTAGCCTGAAGTTCGGCAATGTGGGGACGTTTGGCATTGCCATCAAGGCGCTGGATATCGGTGATATTGCAGTCACGACCGAGACTTCTCCTGATGGTACGGGAGCTGTTTTGGATCCGCAATTCATCACCGCCGGTTTGACCTACTCGCGGGCGTTGACGGACCGGATATCGGTTGGCGCGACTGCCAATTTCATCAGCGAGGATTTGGAGACGGCGCGTGTCAGCTCCCAGGGCGTGGCGTTTGATATTGGCGTGCAGTACCGGGATTTGGCCAGTATCGAGGGCTTGAGCCTTGCGGTGACGGTCAAGAACCTGGGACCGAGCATGCAGTTCAGCGGTTCGGGTTTGTTGCGCTCATCGCAACCTGACGGCGTAGACCGTGGCGCGACCCCGCTTTTGATTCAGGCTCAGGATGATGAGCTGCCGTCCTACATTGTCATCGGCGGTTCCTATAAGTTTAACGTTGGCGAGAACAACAGCCTGGAGCTGGTCGGCACGTTTCAGGACAACAACTTCCAGGATGACACCGGTCAGTTTGGCGCAGAATACAATTTCAACAACGTGTTTTATGCGCGCGCCGGCTACTCCTTCTCGCCGGACGCTGCTGACGACGGCCACATTTATGGCGCAACCCTGGGCGCAGGCATCCACTACGATTTCCCCAACATCGGTGTGACCGTGGATTATGCCTATCGCGACGTTGACTTCTTTGACGCCAACAACGTTTTTTCAATCAAGCTTGGCTTCTAAGCAGCACCAGTAGTTTTTTCTGGAATCAAAAAGGCCGGATTCTTGTCCGGCCTTTTTTGTTTTGTAGATGAAAGGAACACGGATCA
>CAZVSL010000473.1:0-5149 GCA_964629935.1 uncultured Calditrichaceae bacterium
TAGATAACCAAAAGCTCGAGCAATCGCTCCACTTCGTAGTGTTTTTCCCGCTTGAAAGTCTCAAAGTCGATGTTATCGAGCTTCTGCAAGTCTTCAAGAAAACGGGCAAGTTGTTCAATCTTGTTCCTGGTTACCTGTGGCGACATATTTTGAGCTATCTACGTACTTCAAGTTAAGTATGCGTCGTGCCAGCACACGGTCCCGAAGACGACGCAAAGGTGTGGTATCATCATAGATTTTTATGGCAGCGATATGCTGCTCGACAAATAATCCTGGCTGTGATTCATATAAAGGTTTACCGTGTTGGAAGATTTCCAGGCGCAAGACCGGGTCTGTGTCGCTGTTCACAATCACAAGATCGATTTCGACCCCAAATATATCCTGGAGTTGCCCATTCAATGTTAGCCACTGTTTTTGTAGCGCAGGCTTATTGAATGCGAACAAAGCAATATCTATGTCGCTGCGCGCATGTGTTTTTCCACTGACCTGGGAGCCAAACAAAATGCATAGATCGATGCCGTTTTCCCGGCACCATGCTTTCAATTTTGTTTTTGATTCTCGGCCCATATATCACACCACGGCTTCTTCCGTATCCCGGTCAAAGAAATGTACCTTCGATAGGTCAAAGACCAAATCGGCCTGCTGACCGGCTTGCAAAGGCTTCTCCGTTCTCAATCGGATAGTCAATGTGTTCTGGCCGGTGGTTGCGTAAAGAAACGTCTCATTGCCCATCGGTTCCACGACCTCGACTGACAACTGAGTTTTGGCCGTTTGAGGCAGCGAGTCTGCCTGCGCCGGGTCATGGATGTCTTCAGGCCGGATGCCAAATGTGATCTCCTTGCCGACATATTTGGCTAGCTTGTTTTCATGCTCTCGGGTCAGGGTGATGTTGAGGTTGCCGTCGTCAAATTTGAGACCGCCGTTGCGAATGAGTTTGCCGTCGATAAGATTCATCGACGGGCTGCCGATAAAGCCGGCGACAAATCGGTTGGCCGGCTGCTTGTACAGGTGCATGGGCGTATCGATTTGCTGCACGATGCCATCTTTCATCACCACGATGCGGCTGCCCATGGTCATCGCTTCCACCTGGTCGTGGGTGACGTAGATCATGGTTGTCTGCAGCCGGTTGTGCAGCTTGGAGATTTCTGTGCGCATTTGCACGCGCAGTTTGGCGTCCAGGTTGGACAAGGGCTCATCAAAGAGAAAGACTTTGGGATGGCGCACGATCGCTCTGCCCACAGCCACACGTTGCCGCTGTCCGCCGGAGAGCGCCTTGGGCTTCCTGTGCAGCAGCTCCTGGATTCCCAGAATATTGGCCGCATCTTCCACCCGTTGGCGGATTTCGCTCTTGGGAAACTTTCTTAGCTTGAGACCGAAAGCCATGTTATCATACACTGTCATGTGGGGATAGAGCGCATAGTTTTGAAACACCATCGCGATGTCGCGGTCCTTCGGTGGGACGTGGTTCACCAGATTATCATCGATGAATATTTCGCCGGCGGTGATCTGCTCGAGCCCGGCGATCATGCGCAAAGTTGTAGACTTGCCGCAGCCGGATGGGCCCACCAGCACCACAAATTCCCTGTCCTTGATTTCTGCATTGAAATTGTCTACAGCAGGCTTGCCTTCTTCGTAGTACTTGTAAACGTCTTTGAGGTAAACATTAGCCATGATCATCAACCCGTTTTTGGACCAGTTCGTCAATAAAAAGCAAGATGTGCTGTTATCATTTACGCTTTTTTTTTGAGAAATTCAATAAGATCATTCAGCGTTCGTATAATAATCGATTCGGATATCCTGGCGGGTTAGCGCCCTTGCCCGCGTCGAAGTGACTTCGATATATCTGCTGGCATTGGCATCGAGGTCGAACCAGTTATCCTGTACTTGATACCCGGGCGCAGCACGAATACAAACGGACTTGGCGAATGATGCGCTGTTTATCTCGATGATCGAAAGCCGGGACGAATTGCGGAGGTGCGCTTCGATTTTGGGGCGCGGCAGGTGCAGATGTTTCAGCCTCTTGAAAAAGAAACGATTCTCAGCGATGCATTCGTCTTCGAGCACCAGCTCTGCTTTCAGGTAGCTCTTCATGGGTTCGGTTATGCGGTTCGTCAGAATGGTATGAACTTTTACTGATGTGTTGGCTGCCGCCTCGATTTCGACCTGCTCACGCCATCGTTCGTCTCCGGTGAAAGTTAGTTCTCGAATGATGAGTTCTGCGGCAAACCCACGCAAGGCGTCATTCGTTATCCAGACACTGACTTCACCCTGGTGCTCTGAAAATGAAATCAGGACAGGCTGAAACGCGCGCCGGGTGTAAAAGTACGAAGCCTTTGGCGTCAGCGCGCTGTCGATGAGCGACCAACTGCTCACCGGCCAGCAGTCGTTGAGCTGCCAGATGATGCTGCCGGCGGTGCGAAATTTATTGCGCCGCCAGTGCTCCAGACACGCTTTCAGGGCCTCTCCCTGCACGAGCTGCGTCTTGTAAATGAAATCCTCGAAAGAGCGTGGCATTTTCACATGCCCGGCGAGAAAGCGAAACAGGCGTTCCTGGCCTTCAACCTGCTTGTTGTGAAATTCCATGATTTCGCTTTGCGGATGGCGATCTTCCGGAAGCGTGATCGCCTCGAAAGTTGCAAGGTTGGCCGGCGCTTGAAAACCGAATTCCGTGATAAATCTGCCGTGGTCCTGGCCTATATTTGTGAAGTCCATCCAATTGCTCCAGACCTCCCATTGGTGACGGTTGCCCTGGTTCTCTGCATTCGGGTCCGCGCCGCCGAACGGCGAGCTCGGCCAGTATGGCCGCGTTGGGTCGAGCTTTTTCAAAATGCCGGGTATCAGCTCGTGAAACAGGGTCAGGCCAGGCATAT
The DNA here is from genome assembly GCA_964629935.1 of uncultured Calditrichaceae bacterium. Lineage (GTDB taxonomy): Bacteria > Zhuqueibacterota > Zhuqueibacteria > Oceanimicrobiales > Oceanimicrobiaceae > CAZVSL01. The sequence continues at coordinate 2,871 of CAZVSL010000473.1, forward strand.
CTTGATAAGAATTACCGGTTGAGCGGAACCAAATCCACTGGTTTTCATTGTTGCCGCACCAGATCGCGATACAGGCATGGTTGCGCAGCCGCTTCACCACGTGTTCGATTTCTGTGGCGACATTTTTCTGAAAATCCTCATGCTCGGGATAGCCGCCGCAGGCAAACATGAAGTCCTGCCACACCAGCAAACCCAATTCGTCGCAAAGATCATAGAAGATCTCCTGCTCATAGATGCCGCCGCCCCAGATGCGTATCATGTTCATGTTGGCGTCACGCGCCATTTGCAGCAGGGTGCGGTAAGTGTCTGCCTTCACGCGGGGTAGAAAACTGTCAGAGGGGATCCAGTTCGCGCCTTTGCAAAAGATCGGCACGTCGTTGATCTTGAAATAAAAGGATTCTCCCCATTCGTCTTTTTCCTGTACCAGCTCCAGTTTGCGCAGGGCAAAGCGTGTTGTTTTCTGGTCGACTTCGCGGCCGTTGTGCAGCAACGCCACCTTCAGCTCGTAAAGCGGTTGCTCGCCATATCCGGCAGGCCACCAGAGTTGCGGCTTTTCGAGGGTAAACCGAGTGGAGGCCTGCGCTTGCTTGATTGGAATGGTCTGTGAGCGGCCATCGACTTCGATCTTTGCTTGCAGTTCCTTCACGCTCTCCGACAGCCACTCTGTCTCGACGTGGATATCCAATTCAGCTCTCGCGAAAGCAGTATCCAGCGTGGATTTAACAAGAACATCTGCCACGCGCGCCGTGCTGAAAGCTTCGAGATAGATTGGCTTCCAGATGCCCGAACTCGGCAAGACCGGTCCCCAATCCCAGCCGAAAGAATATTGCGCCTTGCGCATATAGAGCCGATGCGATTCATGCGTATGGCACAGGACGCCATGTTCCTTTTCCAGGGATTTTGCATGCCTGGTGGGCGAGCGGAATCTCAGCCGCAACTCGTTGACGCCTTTCTGCAGGTATTGCCTGACTTCAAATCGATGCGCGACATGCATGTTGTCGGTTCGGGCCAAAAGATGACCGTTCAGAAAGATTTCAGTGAGCGTGTCCAGCCCTGCGGCCGCCAATTGTATGGCGTCCATGTTGAGCAGGCCGGCATCAACTTCAAATGTGGTACGATAAAGCCAGTCGAGTTTGTCGACCCACTGCACGCTTAGCTCATTGTCACGGTAGAACGGATCCTCGATGAGCCCGTGAGTCAGCAAATCAGTGTGGACCGTCCCGGGTACCGTGGCTGCAAGCCAAGTGTCCTGCGGGAATGCCGGTTCAGGTAAGTCATCTAAGTTTGAGGTTTCAAAGTCGAGGGTGAATTCCCAATTCGATTCAAGTGATAATCTGGTCTTCACGAGTTGTTGCCTTTTCAGAAGTTGATGGTTAGGGTGTCGATTCCGGCGCTGTGTGTTACGTCAGCAGTTGAGACGTAACTATTGTTCTTTTGACGGCTGATCCAGGTCTTTTCCAATTTGCTTCCGTTCAGGAAAAGCGCAGACGGCTGTGAGCGAGAGACGATTTCTACTTTTGACTCATGGGACTCAAAGGCGGACAGGAGCAATGTCATACGTTCCTTCCCCGAGTCATATTCTGCACTCTCCAGCGCGGCCGTTGCCGAGGCAAGATAGGGTAGAAGTGGCTCGCCAAGCACGATTTCAACCTCCTGGCCGACTGGTGTTTTTGGCACGACAAGAGCGGGGTAACGCCTGCCATCATATTTGATTTCGCGAACCGTGTTGCCTTTGCCGGTTATGGAGACATGCAAACGCTGGCCTTGAGCGTATACGATGAACTCCGGTTTTAAATCTGCAACATATGCGGGCGCCAGTGCGATATTCCAAACGTTGTTTTGTACACCAAGCAATTGGTACAGACAATACAGATACCAGCCACCGGCCCACATGAATTGCGGCTTATCGACTTTGCCGTAGACAGCCGGCTGCGGGTTTGAAACGCGGTATTCATACATGGCCGGCTGGCCGTTTGGGCTGTGCATGATGCCTTTAACGGTCATGATTTCTGTCAGAAAATGACGCGCTTCAGCATATTTGTCGACTGACATGAGACCGAGTGCATACCAGGCGTTGCCATGCGGCCAGATGCCGCCGTTGGCGTAAAAACCGGGCTGCCCGGCTTCGTCGCCGCGAAAGCGGTAGACATCTTTCCGGAGATGCAGGTCCATAGGAAAGACATTGTAGATGCCGAGCTTGGGATCCAGCAGCTTCTGGCTCGCCGTCTGCATGAGTGTTTGCTTTCTTGCTGGGTCGAGCAGGTCAAAGTGCGCCGCCA
>CAZVSL010000474.1:0-5148 GCA_964629935.1 uncultured Calditrichaceae bacterium
TCCGCTTTATTACCCGAAAATTGCAACCGAATATCTTTTTGTTCGGCCAGGGACTGGAAGGATTCGGCGACATATTTCAGGTAATGGATAATATCAGCCTGTTTATAATTCAGGGTCATTTTGCCCATTTCCAGTTTGCGCAGATCCAGGATCTGGTTGACCAGATTAAGCAGGTTATTACTATTACGTTTTATCATGACCAGGCCTTTGGACAACCACTGTTGCGGTTCTTCTTTGATCTGATCCGCCATTCCGGTGATGATCGTAAGCGGCGTGCGTAATTCGTGGCTGACGACGGAGAGAAACGAGCTTTTCGCCTCATCCGCCGCCGTGGCCGCAGCGCGTGCTTGTTGCGCCTCTTCGAACAAGCGCGCGTTTTCCAGCGCAACTGTGGTATAGGCCGCAAGGTTTTGCAGAATGCTGAGATGGTAGTCGCTGTAGGCGTGCTTCTGAAAGCTCTGGATCGTGATAATCCCCAAAACACGCTTCTGTGCAATCAGCGGCAGGTAAATCATGGAATGCGCCTTCTCATAAGCGGTGCCATCTTCGAGCATGACCTCTTTCGGCTCCTCGTATTCACTGATGTAACGGCTGTATTCCTGGGTCACGTCGTTGATAAAAACCGGCTGTTGGTTCTCAAGGCACCACACCGGAAATTGATTCTTATTGGAGGTGTCGCGCGAGTAAGGTGCGTAGCGCTTACCTTTCTCAATAGCGAGACGGTATTCAATCTGATGTTTCTCAGGATGGTAAATGCCAACACCGAAAATCGAAGCGTCAGCCAGTTGATTGACGTGTTCATACAGTTTTAAGAAGATCGTGTCCATATCCAGCGACGCAGTGATTTCTTTTCCTATTTCACTGAGCAACTCGACATTCTCTTTCTGCTTTTGTATCTCGGCAGTGCGTTCTTCCACGGTTTTTTCGAGATTGGCCAGGAGAGCGTTGAGCTGGCGGTAGGCATTGGCATTGTCCATTGCGATGGTGGTATAGGCCGCCAGATTTTGCAGCACGTGGAGATGATAGCCGGAATAGGCATTTTTGCGAAAGCTTTGCACGGTAATGATGCCCAGCACTTGCTCCTTAGCGACCAGCGGCAGATAGATGAGCGATTGCGGTTCTTCCGGGGCTTGCCCATCTTCAAGCATCATTCCTTCGACATTTGCGGTGTCGAATCTGCTGATATAACGGGCGTATTCTCGTTTGACATCATTGATAAAAATCGGTTGGCGCTTCTCAATGCACCAGACGGGAAACTGATTTTTGTCGGTCATATCTCTGGTGTAAGGCTTATAGCGCTTCCCCTTTTCGATGGCCAGGCGGTATTCGATCTGCTGCTGTTCAGGATGATAGACCCCCACGCCAAAAATCGTGGCATCGATCAGCTTGTTGACATTTTCGTACAGCTTGTAAAAAATCGTGTCCGAATCCAGGGAGGCGGTGATATCTTTGCCGATGCGACTGAGCAGTTCGGCGCTCTGGCGCTCTCTTTTCACCAAACGCGCATGCTGCACGCGATGGCCAGTCAGCACGAGCAAGCCTAACAGCAACGCGTAACTGCCGTACGCCCACCAGGTGCGATACCACGGCGGCAGGATGGCGAATTCAAAGACGGCCTCCTGACTTTCCTGTTCGTAAATATTCTTTGCCCGCACCCGGAAACGGTAGTCCCGCGGCGGCAGGTTGGTGTATTCTCTTCTTCTCTCTTTGCTCCACGCCGACCAGTGGTCGTCAAAGCCTTCCAGCATGGTTTGAAAGCGATTCTCTGATGAATTGTCATAACTTGTGGCGGCAAATTCAAAACGCAGGGCGTTGTTTTGATAATCCAACGTATAACCTCCCGAAGGTTTAAAACCTTCTGGAGGTTCAAAGGCTGCTCCGCCAAAAACCACCGATCCCTTACCGGTAAGCACCCTCCGAATGAGTGCCGGATAAGCAATAGCATAATCTTTTTCAATATTCGGATCATAGCGAATTAGCGTCCCAATACTGCCGAACCAGACCACGCCATCCTTTTCGGGATAGATATCCGCAGCCGGCAAGTCTGAAAAGCGCAAGAACGGTGTTTTTTCCATAAGATAGGTGTCGTCAAACTGTCGCCTGAGAACGGCGGATTCCCTGCCGAAACTGAGCCAGATATTGCCGTGGCTGTCTTCCAAGACACCGCCAAGTCCCTGATTTGGACCAAAAGAAACCACGCTCAGAATCGAGTCCAGTGAAAAGGTCTCGCTGTTCTGATCAAAACGGAATACGCCTTGTAGCGTGGCAAAAATCAGTCGTCCGGCAACCGAATAGACCGAAACGCCGCCGTTGGCAGGCAACCCGTGTTGAGGCCCGAAGCGTTCTACTTTTGGATTTTCCAAGGACCCGTTCGTGAAATCTACACGTACGGCGCCGTGATCGGCCGTACCAAGCCAGAGAACGCCCGGTGCTTCCTCCTGTATGTGCGTCGTGTATGCAGAGAACCCTGCTACTTTTCCCTCATCGACCCATTTCCCGGCGGCCGGATCGAGACGCAGCGATGCCAGTCCGTTGTACAACCCGACAAACATTCGACTGCTGTCCTGACGAGATAGGTGAAGTACGGTGGGAGCGAACGAAAGACCGGCGGACTTTTTGACAACCGTGGCTTTGCGGCCTTCTATCCGGTGGATACCTGACCCGACGGCAACGAATAAGTCATCGGCAACAGACAGAAAAGCAAAGCTTTGACGATTTCCCGCCGCTATACCCGATACGGCTTTGAATTCGGACGCGTGAGCATCCAGATAGGAGACGCCATCGGCCGTACCGATATACAAAATCCCCCGGTACCGAATCATGTCATAAATGGCGCCGGTAAGCCCTAAGGTGTGATCGTACAGCGAGAGCGGCGAATGTATTTCAACCTGACAGATTCTATCCTCGAGGCCCAACCAGAGCATGCCCTGTCGATCAATAAAGACCGAAAGAACGCCATCGCTGGGAAGTCCCGACGCTTGATCCAGGTAGTGCAGGAGTTTTCCGTTCCTATCCATATTCACGAAGCCACCATTAAGCGTTGCCAATCCAAAGGTGCCGTCAGGCAAAACAATGCCTTTATACAGGGTTTTGCTTTGCAGGATGGCATCCGCTTCAGTTCGGAAGGCCCGGAAAGAATGGCCGTCGTAAAGGAACAAGCCGCGGTTGAAGGCGCCCACCAGAAGCGTTTCCGCCTCACCCTCTTGCCGGCCATTCGCAAAGGGCAGCATGACTTGCAAGCGCTCATCTGCGAACTGTTCGCTTCCGGGAAGCAGGCGCAAGGAATCTCCCACCATTTTCATCAAGCCAATTCCGCCTTGATGCACATACAAAGTATTATTTAGCGAAAATGAGAAATTAAATCTTACTTGAGGTTCCCAGACCTTTACCTCCCACGAGCCGCCTTTTTCTTCCGCGCCTGCTAAGGAAATTTCAGGGGGATTCAAACGAAACAAGCGCTCCAAAGTCTGGAAATAAATTCCATCCGGAGTAACATGGGTGCTCCAGACGAAACCAAAGTCACGCTGTTCTTCCTCGACATGCTCGAGCAGCGAAACGTACTCCATTTGGCCGATAGAATTCGGCGCCAGGTAACCAAATTCAGCAGATGCACCAACATAAATCCGGCCGTTCTCATCAATGGCAAGGGACCGCCCGAATGATTTATTTGCGGTTTCAATCATGCGCCACGACGAACCATCATATTCCAGGATGCCGGACCCGTTGCCAATATACATCACCCCGCGGTCGTCCTGTGCAAACGACCAGACCAGAGTGGCGCCGCCATTTTTTAGCTGATTGTGGACCGTGATGAAGGGGCGGCCGGCTTCGTTGCGGTTTTGTCCCCACGCCAACAGCGGCAGAAGGGTCAGAAATAAGCAAACAAGATTCTTTCGCATGGATACTTTTCTTTCGTGAACGCGAATCAGATTTGTCATTGTTGTCATAACCGGCAATGTGTATGTCCGTGACTTTCCGGCTTGGTTTTTCTGTCTCTCATTTTTCCGTCTCAATTATTGGAGGACAAGAGATATCGGACAGAAATATGTTCCTCCCTTGCTTTGTCATTGAGTTTCCGGCTGTCTCTTATTCTTTTATCATGACTGTCCTAACCGGCAGCGTGAAGGAAAACGTGCTGCCTTTGCCGATTTCACTCTCTACCCAAATCCGCCCGTGGTGGCGCCCGATGATCTTTGCAGATGGTCAAGCCGAGGCCCGTAGTCCTGGGCTCGTCGGTTGCTGGTGAAGATAGTGCAAAATTCCGTTTGCGTTTATTGCTTGAAAAAGCTAATTTTTTGAAAAACAAAACCAAAGACTCGAGGTGATCCACATGACAGAGCTACATATCCAGGTCAAGCCTGAATCTGCGCAAGAATTCAAAGCCCTTTCGCAAAAGCTCTTCCAGGGCAACGACGGGCTTGCCTTTCAACGTGCGGTCGAGCTGCTGCGTTTGTTGAGTAGCGAAGACCATTTCGAGCGTTTCTGGGAGATCGCCGACCGCCTACGCAAGCAGGTTCAAGAAAGCGGTGGTCTTTCTGCTGAGGAGATCGACCGTCTGGTGCGTGAATCACGTGCAGGGCGAAATCTCCAAGTGAGATGATCGTAGTCATCGATACGAATATTTTCCTGGCAGCATTGTTGAATCCAACCGGGGCACCGGCCAAACTTCGACGCCGCTGGCGGCAAAGACAGTTTGAAATACTGATATCTGGTGACATCTTGGCAGAATACGTCGATGTTTTCATGCATGCTCCTGGTGTGGCTCCGACCGATGCACAACTCTTGATGGTCGAGCTCGCTGCATTCTCACAGTGCGTCACAATAGGCGGCTCTTTGCAAGCCTGCAAGGATCCTGATGACGACAAGTTTCTTGAAACTGCCGTAACCGGTGCCGCTGATTTCCTGGTAACCAAAAATCTCAAACACTTTCCTCACAAGTCATATAAAGGTGTTCGCATCGTAAATGTGTCCACTTTTCTAATGGAGCTGGAAAAGAATTTCCCACCGGACTCATAGACCTACAGATTTGGTTTGTAGGCGTTCGGACACTCCACCAGTTGGCCATAAACATTTCACGCTACCGGCAGCGTGAACGAAAACGTGCTGCCTTTGCCGATTTCGCTCTCCACCCAAATCCGCCCGCCGTGA
>CAZVSL010000475.1:0-5135 GCA_964629935.1 uncultured Calditrichaceae bacterium
TGGCGCTGTCGCAAAAGTACGGCGGAGATAAGCCCGGACAAAACAGCGAGAACCTGACAATCGGTCGCGCTTCAGGTCGTACGTCGACGACTTTCAAGGGGGTGATCGGGGAAGTGCGCATCTGGAGTCGTGGCCTGGCATTTCAGGAGACGTGCCAGGAGCTCACCGGCGCTGAGAGCGGCCTGGTTTCGTGGTGGCGTTTTGATGAAAATGACGGCTACGTTGCTGAGGATGCCACGGGCAGCAACCACGCCAACATCACCCTCGCCGACTGGGTGCAGAATCCGGACCCGGAAGCTTCGTCGTTTCAGATTCTCAGCAACGGTGTACCTATGGAAACGGTTGCGGTTGCACCGCCAGCAGGCATCAAGAGCAAGAATGGATTCTGGGTTGGCCCGGTTTCAAACAAGCCGCGGCACGACGCCTTTCGCGGCACCGCCGAAGAGCTGCGTGTCTGGCGCGTCGCACGCACACAAGAGCAGATTCAGGACAACATGTTTCTGCGTTTGATCGGCGAAAAAGAAGATTTGATCGCCTACTACACTTTCGATCAAAGCGAAGAGAATGAGCTGAAGGATTTGTCGTTGCGCGGCAATCACTTGTTCGTCACAGACGCCACGTTCGTGGTGTCCGACGCACCCATTGGCCACGATACCTTCCAGATACGCAACGTTTTGCTTGCCGTGCGGACAGATTTCCACGACACCTTGCAAGGCCAGCCCGGGGTGCAGGAGTACGGCGATCTGCAATTCGATTCCGAGAAAAACCTGATCGGCATTTTGAAACGCACCTACAGTTTCATCAAAAACGGCCAGTGGTATCTCGTGACCGGCTTTAAAGTCGGCAATCTGGTGACTGAATGGATCGGCCAGGTACAGTTCAATCCGGAGCTGAAAGGCTACATCGAGGGGGCGCCGCCGGTACCGAGCGAAAACCTCACCGCCGGGCCGGTCAATCCCGCGGTTTCTGACTACACCGGCGTGAGCTCCGTGGAAGTCGTGGAAGCTGAGAGCGTGACCTATACGTACGCCACTTCAAAAGAAGCCGGCTTGAATGCCAGCTTTGGCCTGTCGGCCAAGTTCGGCGTCGATACCACCGTGCTGCTGATCACCGCGCCACTGGGCATCGGTACCGCCACCGAAGTTTCTGATGTCAACGTCCTGGTCGGTCTGGAAGGCAAGTTTGACGCCGCCGCCGGCTGGTCCAGCGAAAATACCGTCGGCATCGGCCGCAACCTCACGAAAAGTACGAAAATCACGCTTGGCGGCAATTGGGAAGATCCAACCCGTCCTCTGAACAGCGCTATGCGCCGGCGCTACCAGCCTGCCAACGTCGGGTTCGCGCTGGTTCAGTCGGAAACCGCCGACGTTTTCGCCCTGCGCCTGGAACACAACCTGGCGCTGGTTTCATTTCAGTTCCGGCCCAATCCGGACATCCCGAAAGACTGGAATATCATTCCCTTTCCCATCAATCCGCGCTACACCAAACAAGGCACGCTGGACGGCGCAGTTGGCTATGACGAGCGCGGCAAAGTGCTCGACCCGGACTATCCCAACGCAGCGGAATACGGCGAGCACAGCTACTTCAAACCGAAAGAAGCGTACAGCCTGAAAAACCGGATTGTGAAAGATGAACAGGAGCTGATCAACTTCTTCCGCAGTTTCGATACCAATCTGGGCGGGGCGCCGGACCTGGCGATTTCGGCCGGCCTGGGACTCATCGACGGCGCGACGCAGGGTGGGGCAGCAGGCGCCATTTCCGGCCTCGTGGATGCGCTGGCAAACAGCACCGGCCTGCCGGAAAAAATCGGCAAACAGAATCTGGTGAACACCTATGTCTGGACCGCCGACGGCGGCTTCTTTGCCGAAACCACGGAGGTCACTTCCATGCGCCAGGAAACCACCGGTGGCTCATTCAGCTTTTCCGGCGAAGTAGGCGCTGCCATCGGGGTGGATTTCAGTGTAGCCGGCGTCGACGTCTCGCTGGGATTCAGCGCCATGCTGGGCGGCTCGCTCAATCTCACCAAAACTAAAAACCGGGAATCGCAAAACTCCTTTAGCCTGGATGTGGAATCAAATGTACCGGGCGACCTGCAAGCCTACGACGAAAACCTCAACCGCCTGTACGACGCCCAGGGCAACCCCCTCATCGTGCCCGGCAAAGTCGATGCTTTCCGGTTCATGAGCTTTTATCTCGAAGCTTCTAATGAGAACTTCGACGCCTTCTTCAACAGGGTCGTCGATCCCATTTGGCTGGCCGGAAATCACCCCAATGCCCTGGCGCTGCAACAGGCGCAGCAAAACGACAAGAAACCGCCGTGCTGGCGCGTGATGCACCGGGTCACGTTCGTCAGCCGTATTCTGCCGGAGATTCCCGCAGCCTCGGCGCCGCCGCTGGAAAAAAATATGCGCGTAGCGAACGTGGAAAGCAACTGGCAGCTCATCCAGAAACTCGAGCCTTTCGTGCGCAACAAGACCGGAAATTTCGTCGAGTTCAGTGACGCCATTCGCAATGCAGTGAATACCTACTTGCCGGCATTGAAGCCAAATGTCGAGGAGATTATCCGGTTTATGAGCGCTTATTACCAGGTGTTTGAAGATGTGTAAGACAGATAATCCGATGGATGCCAATCAACTGAACTAACTGAACTACTAAAGTATTTCACTCCGATCTGCGGCGTCGGTGTGAACAATAAAACAATGATAAGTCAGAGAAGGAAGCGATATGTCTCAAAGTCTCACGAGCACCTTTACCCTCAACAACAGTGTTGAAATTCCCTGTCTCGGCCTCGGCGTCTACCAGAGCGAGCGCGGCGCTGAAACACAAAACGCAGTGCGCTGGGCGCTCGAAGCCGGCTACCGCCACATAGACACGGCGCGGGTTTATGGCAACGAGCGCGACGTCGGAACCGCCATCAAGGAGAGCGGCGTATCACGCTCTGAGGTGTTCATCACCACCAAACTCTGGAACGACGACCAGGGCTACGACGCCACATTAGCGGCCTGCAACAAGAGCCTTGAGCGGCTGCAGGTCGATTATGTCGATCTCTATCTCATCCACTGGCCGGTGGAGAATCTGCGACTCGAAAGCTGGCGCGCCATGGAAAAACTGCTGGCCGACGGCAAGACCCGTGCAATCGGCGTCAGCAATTATATGGAACACCATCTAACCGAGCTGCTGGACAACAGCAACACGGCGCCGGCGATCAACCAGATCGAGCTGAGCCCGTACAACTACCTGCAGCGCAAGCCCGTGGTAGGGCTGTGCCGTCATAATAATATTCAGGTTGAGGCTTACAGCCCGCTCACCAAAGCTCTCAAGCTGAACGATCCCAAGCTCGTGGATATCGCCCGGCGTTATAACAAGACGCCGGCCCAGATTCTCATCCGCTGGGCCTTACAAAAGGAAGCAGTAGTCATTCCCAAATCCGTGCACAAGGAACGCATCATCGAAAACGCTGATGTGTTTGATTTTTCTATCAGCACAGAGGATATGGAGGCCCTGGACTCGTTCAATGAAAATCTGGCAACCGGCTGGGACCCGACAGATGCGCCGTAAGTGTACCGGGGAAGGGGCTGTCCTAAGGGCACTTATCATCCCTCGACTACGCTCGGGATGACAGGAGAATCGACTCTTTGAACAGCCCCCTCCGAAAACGCTAACACATAAACACCCAAACACATTAACACTTTAACACATCGCCCCCATGGACCATCCTATCAAAACCGGTATCAGCTATTTCGGCAACCGCAACCCGCGCCACTTTGCGCACGACCTGGAAGACATCCGGCAGCACAACTGCACCTTCATCGTGCACACCTTTTCCGAGAATGACCAGCAGTTCTATAAGGACACCATGGCAGAAATGGTATCGCAAACAAAAGACGCCGGACTGGAATGCTACCTCGACCCCTGGGGCGTCGGCCACGTTTTTGGCGGCGAGACCTATAGCAGCTTTGCGCTCAACTATCCGGACACACTGCAAATTCTGCCGGATGGTATACAAGCGCCGGCAGCGTGTTTCAACCATCCGCGCTTCCGTGAGTTCATGCGCACCTGGATTGAGGACGCCGCCGAGCTTGGCGCGGATGTCTTATTCTGGGACGAGCCACATTTTTATATCAACCTGCGTGACAAGAAGCGTTTCCCGTTATGGTACTGTCGCTGCCAGAGCTGCAATGACAAGTTCAGGCAACGACACCGTCAGAATCTCGAAGAAGCTGAGCGCGCCCAAATCGTGGCGTTCCGCGAGGACTGTGTCGTCGAGTTCCTGACCGAGCTATGCGCTTTGACCAGAGCCAAAGGCATGCAAAACGCCATCTGCCTGCTGCCGTTTCAGGACGCGAGCATCGGTTTGTCCGACTGGTCACGCGTAGCAGCCATCGAAAGCGTGGATGTATTCGGCACGGATCCATACTGGATGTTTTTTAATGAAGACATCGGGGAATTCGTTGGGCGATTTGCGCGCGAGGTGACCCGACTTTGCAGTGCGTATGGTAAGGAGCCGCAACTCTGGATTCAGGCATACAATATCTATGCTGGCCGGGAAGACGAACTAAAGCAGGCGATCGACATCGCCTGGCAGGAGGGTATTCGCAACTTCGCAGCCTGGAGTTATCTTGGCAATGCTTACATGTCATACAATCGGAGTGAGAACCCGGAGCGCGTCTGGCAGGTTATCGGCGACGCATACGCGGAATTGCTTGCAGAATCAAACTAACGGATGATGCAAAGTTTTCGATGAATGCTAAAAACCGTGCTGACACACAGATTTCTTTTCTTCACCACCAGGACGCGAAGGAAACACCAAGACCACAAAGGAGACTTTATTGCTTTCTCTCACATCTCAAACCGCTTATCGTGCAGATAGATATAGACCAGCGCCATGGCGTCCTGGTCCTGACCGCTGGTGTTGTTGTAGGTGCTGATGAGTTCGTAGTCGTGATCCTTATAAATCGGTATGCCCTCGACGCTGGCGAAGTGCTCGACTTTCTTTAAGCCAATCTTGTCGTCGTAGCTTTCCATCCGGCTTTCGTACAGCACTTTGTCGTCGGTCATGTCGCGTAAAACCAATGACCTGGCGTAAGGATGCATGTGCACAGAAATGTAATGAATGCGGGTATCGAATTGCAGAT
>CAZVSL010000476.1:0-1619 GCA_964629935.1 uncultured Calditrichaceae bacterium
TTCTACTGGGGCATCAAACTCATCAGCGGCATTGTCAAGCTTTTCAGACAGGACCAGGGGAAAGTGGAAGGAAAGCCACAGAAAAAGAAACCTCTGGACCTGAGCCAGCACGACGTGGAAGATGCTGACTTCGAAGAAATCGACTAAGTTGTATTGATCGATTTAGGTTTGGATTTGATGGGATTTTAGCTTATATTAACATTTTTCTTTCTGAAGACTTCCCGATTTTTGAAGAAATTGATATTTGTTTTCGTTTGTCTGCTTGTGGTGCAGAATTGTCACTGCCTGTATGCTCAGAACGACCGCACAGGTGTTTCTGACACAATGTCGACCGTCGCAACAAGCGGACAAAATATAAGTTCGCAGTCTGAGAAATCACCAAAGGCGGCCATGCTGCGGTCTTTGGCTGTTCCGGGATGGGGACAGCTTTACAACGGCAAATGGTTTAAGGCGCTCCTGGTTGTCGCTGCCCAGGGTACGCTCATCAGTCTTGCGGTTTATTATGACGGTATTGCCGATGATTTTCCGGTGCAATCGAATGAACGCGAATTCTATTTGGACCGACGCAATCTTATGTTTTGGCTCATGGGCGCAACCAAGCTTTTGAGTATGCTCGATGCCTATATCGATGCCCATCTTTACGATTTTGACACTGGCCCGGAGCTGGGATTGAGAATCGGGTCATTGCAGTCGCCTCACTCTGGCCCGCTACATACCGGTCTGGTCGGTGTCTCGTTGCAGGCTCGTTTCTGATTATCCGGTTACTTTGATATTCGACTACGCACAATTACGGAGGGAGCACAAGGCATGAACATTCAAAGCGATGAACGCGGTCTATGGTCATCCAAAATCGGCTTCGTTCTGGCTGCCGCCGGCTCAGCGATTGGCCTGGGAAATATATGGCGTTTCCCGACCACAGCCGGGCAGTTTGGGGGCGCAGCGTTTGTGGTTGTCTATCTTGTGAGCGTGGTGTTGATATGTTTGGCGGTTATGATTGCAGAGTTGGCGTTGGGGCGCCATACAGAACGCAATCCGGTCGGCGTCTACAAGAAGCTTGCTCCGGGGACAGCCTGGAAATATCTGGGAATTCTTGGCGTCATAACCGGCTGGGGGATTTCGTCGTTTTACAGCGTTGTTGCCGGCTGGACGCTTGGCTATGTATTTAAGACAGCTACGGGCGCGTTTAGCCAATTGGGGCCGCAGGAAATCAGCGATGCCTTTACAGCCTTCACGGGTAATCCGCTTTATTCGATCGGTTGCCATGCCATATTTATGGGCTTGACCATGATGATTCTGTTCGGAGGCGTCAAATCCGGCATCGAAAGATGGTCCAAAATTCTCATGCCGCTCTTGCTGTTAATTCTTGTCCTTCTGGTTATCCGCTCCGTCACTCTGGAAGGCGCCGGCAAAGGCCTGGCTTTCTATCTCAAACCAAATTGGAGCAATCTTACGGGCGAGGGCGTCATCGCCGCCGTTGGCCAAGCCTTCTTTTCCCTGAGTCTGGGAATGGGAACCATGATCACCTACGGCAGTTATCTTTCGAAGAAGGACAACCTCATAAGCTCGGCCGGCTGGGTCGCATCTCTGGATACCTGTATCGCGCTGATGGCGGGCCTGGT
>CAZVSL010000476.1:1629-4648 GCA_964629935.1 uncultured Calditrichaceae bacterium
TTTTGCTTTCAACCTCGATCCGGCGACAGGCCCGGGTTTGATTTTCGTTGTGTTGCCCAATGTTTTCAACAAGATTTTTCTCGGCAACCTGTTTGGCACCGGCTTTTTTCTGCTGTTGTGTGTGGCCGCTGTGACCTCGTTGATTTCCATCGTTGAGGTGCCGGCCGCTTATTTTATCGATGAGAAGAAGATGTCCAGGCGAAAAGCCGTAATCATTGCAGGTATTGGCGCTTTTGTGGCCGGTGTGCCGGCGGCATTGAGTATCGGTTCGGTCGATTGGCTGACTAATCTCGTCGTAATTCGTGGGCAAACCATGGGCTTTCTGGATGTGATGAATCTGGTTTTCGGCCAATATTCTCTCATCATCGGCTCATTGGGGGTGGCGATTTTTGTTGGATGGAAGTGGGGGGTCGCGAGCGTTAATTCGGAAATCTCCGAGGGCTATCCGGGATTTAAGGGGCAGAAAATCTACGGCTTCTTCATCCGTTTTATGGCTCCGATTGCAGTGGCGGCATTGCTGATTTGTTTGATTTTATTCCCGGATGCGTTCTGATATGGCAGCAATGCAGCCTCTCAAACTGAGGTTCTGTATACTGGTCTCTGTTTTGGCGATGGGATGTTTTGCAGAGCTTCACCCTCAGGACGACAATATGCAACTGCACAAAGAACGGAAGCAAAGTCCGGAAGGCCGGCAAGAGTGCGAAGCAATAAGAGCAGGCAAAGAAGACAGAAACGGCAGCGAAAGCTGGCTCGGCAAAGACAAATTGCAGCATTTCGCTGGCAGCGCCTTGCTGATGGGAGCCAGTTTTCTGACATTTCGCGAAGCGCTGCACCGATCTGAGCCGGCTTCGTTGGCGATGGGTGGCACACTCACATTTGCTGTCGGCGCCGGCAAAGAACTTCATGACAAGAATAGCGAAACCGGTCACGCCAGTGTGAAGGATTTGCTTGCAGATGTTGCCGGGATCGCATTTGCAATGGTTATAATAGCTGCTTTTTAAACCTGAATAATTCAGGCTGAATCATAAGGTCTATGACAAGCAATACTGAAATCGATAAACCAAAATCGAATTGTGGCATCGTTGCTGTTTATGGCCAGGAAGATGCTTCCATATATGCATACCAGGCCCTGTACGCATTGCAACATCGGGGACAGGAAAGCTCGGGTATTGTCTCGAGTGACGGCGAGAATGTCTATCGCCACGTTGGTATGGGGCTGGTCACGCAGGCATTCCCGGACATCGACGTCCTCAAGTCACTCAAGGGCAAGCTTGCGATTGGCCATAACCGCTATTCTACCACCGGCTCAACCATGTTGCACAATGCGCAACCCTTCCTGGTCAATTTTCAGGAGGGGCCGCTGGCGATCTCGCATAATGGCAACTTTGTCAATACCCGTTCTGTACGCTCCGGGTTGGTGGAAGCAGGCGCGATATTTCAAACGACCTCGGACACTGAGGTTGTGCTGCACCTGATGGCACGCTCACGAGCCGCCGACGTCGCAAGCAGGTTGAAAGATGCTTTGCAGGTGTTGAAGGGAGCCTATTCTCTGGTCATGATCACCAAAGACCAGGTCTTTGCCGTGCGCGACCCACGCGGCTGGCGGCCTCTTTGCCTCGGCAAGCGGGACGATGCTTATTTCGTCGCCTCAGAAACATGCGCGCTGGACCTCATCGGCGTCGAATATGTGCGTGAAATTGAGCCCGGGGAAATTCTGGTCATCGATAGCCAGGGAGACCGCAGTGTGTGGCTCGACGAAAAAACAAGACGCTGCGCCTGTATTTTTGAGCACGTTTACTTCTCGCGTCCGGACAGCAAGATTTTCAACGAAAATGTGGACAAGGCGCGCAGAAAGCTGGGCAAGAACCTGGCCGCGGAGTTTCCTGCCGATGCAGATATCGTTATCTCTGTGCCGGATTCCTCCAACACAGCAGCCCTGGGTTACGCCAATCGTTCCGGCATCAAGTTTGAGATCGGACTCATCCGCAACCATTATGTCGGAAGAACCTTTATCCATCCGGAACAATCAGCTCGCGATTTCAGCGTGCGCGTCAAGTTCAACCCGGTTGAAGGCGTGCTGCGTGACCGCAGAGTGGTGGTGGTCGAAGATTCCATTGTGCGCGGTACCACCCTGAAGCGGCTGACCAAGATGCTGCGGCATGCCGGCGCCAGGGAAGTGCACGTACGGGTCAGCTCGCCGCCGATCATATCGCCATGTTACTATGGCATGGATTTTCCGACCAAAGATGAACTTATCGCATCGAACAAGACAATCGAGGAGATTCGCGACTACCTCGGCGTGGATAGCCTCGGTTATCTTTCCCTAAATGGTATGGTCAGCGCTGTCTCCAAAGATAAGGACGCTGGCTTCTGCACGGCTTGCTTTACCGGGGACTATCCGCTTGAGCCTGAGCCTGGAACCAGGAAGCTCCTTGATGAAGACGGTGCGAATATAAAAAAATAGCGTTTGTGGATTATTCAAGCTGAAACAATGAAGAAATTACTAAATCTGTTTGACTACTTTTTCGTACTCCGGCCGGTACTGTTTTTTCCGGTATGGGCGCTCTTTCTGGCAGGCCATTATGGCTATGGCGAGGCCGCTTCGACCAGCAGGCCGATCGGCGCAAACGGCGTGGCAGCAAACGGTTCATTTCATGAGTTAGTATGGGTTGGTTTGGCTTTAACCCTGCTCATGGGCGGGGTTTTTGTCATCCAGCAGGTCATGGAACGAAAGTCGGATGATGGCGATCGCGCTTTGCCGCTCATTGCACCGGACCATCTGACGCCAAAGGTGGCTTTTATCGAAGCAGCCATACTTGCCCTGGTTGCAATTGCAGTCTCGTTTGTTTTTTCCTGGAAGGTAGGCTTGATCTTCTGCGTCTTGCTGATTCTCACCGGAATCTTGCACAGTTTTTCACCATTCAGCCTCAAGGATAAGCCGGTCGCCAGCGTGTTTCTGGCGGCATTAGCTGCGCTTCTGATTTTTGCGGCCGGTTGGCTGC
This sequence comes from uncultured Calditrichaceae bacterium, assembly GCA_964629935.1. Taxonomy (GTDB): domain Bacteria; phylum Zhuqueibacterota; class Zhuqueibacteria; order Oceanimicrobiales; family Oceanimicrobiaceae; genus CAZVSL01. Next base: position 4,632 of record CAZVSL010000476.1, read on the forward strand.
TTGAGGGCAGTCTGTCG
>CAZVSL010000476.1:4658-5122 GCA_964629935.1 uncultured Calditrichaceae bacterium
GTCGACGCCGCTACTCGTGCACAGCATCCCCTATATTTGCATAAGCGTGGCAGCATATTTGATCGGGACCTTGCCGGATGAAAGAAAGGGTGAGAAAAAAGCCGTCGCCTTTGGCGCAGAATTCGGAGTGAGGACCACGGTTTATACCGCGTTGTTTTTTGACATAGTTGCCATCGTTGTGGCCTATCTTCTGCGGGATGAGTTGATCTTCTATCCGGCCTTCTTCTCTCTGCCTTTTTTCGTCTGGGCCGCAATCAGTTTGAACATGCATGATGTGGTGCGCGCTATGAAATATCCTATTTTCATTTTCGCGCTGACCGTATGCTTTAAATGGGAAATTGCTTACGGCAACTATGCTCTGTTTTTCGTAATCGCCGGACTGTATGTTGTTTCAAAGATTTACTATCGCTTACAATTTGGGGTAAACTATCCGAGCTTATGATTGGTGTATTCAACGATAAATG
>CAZVSL010000477.1:0-5103 GCA_964629935.1 uncultured Calditrichaceae bacterium
CTGACAAATCCCTTGTAGATGCCTGCGAGCGTGGTGCCGTTCGATACTGCGACAGCAATCGCAGCCGGGGCGTCACGCAGCTCATCATAGATCTCAAAAGCGATTTCGCCATAGACTGTAAGCTGCAAGACGGTGTTGGCGCCGCCGGGATTGGCGTCATAGATATCATCCCTGTCAGCGCGGGAGCGCGAGACTTCGACAGCGTGTTCGTAGTCGCCCGGCACGCGCAGGATTTCAGCATCAAAGCGCTCCATCTCCTCAATGCGTTTGGTTTTGTAGCCCTCGGGTAAATAGATGTAGCAGCGCAGCCCGGCCAGCGAAGCTGCCAGCGCGACAGCCACCCCATAGTTGCCACAGGTGGCCACGGTAATAGCCTCGAAACCGCGGCGCATGGCGTCCATGGCCTGCGCAAAAGCGATGCGGTCTTTTTGCGTCCCTGTGGGGTTGCCGCCCTCGAATTTCAAATAGACTTGCCGCAGTCCCACCTCGCGCTCGATGTTTCTGGCGCGCGCCATAGCCGTATCGCCCACCTCGGAATCGAAGATGTCCTCGTACGCCTCGATGCGCGTTTCCAACGGTTGGCTCCGGTCCCTGGCAACCTTTTTCTGAGTATCGAGCTCACGCGGCAGCACGGGCGCCTGCATCGAAGCGCCATCCAGCAGGTTGAGGTTTAGCTCCGGACTTGACTGCAAATTGTTGTCGGCTTCCATTCTCTATCGCTATCCCTATAATACAGAAGCAACTATGGCGGTTGTCGCCACCCCTTGAAACATCTGGTTTAAACTATGGCGCCACATTTTAGTTCTATTTTTTCACGTTGAACACGGGCAAAACCCGCCAGTCCTGATTCAGGCGGTTTATGCTGCGGGGAGGTTTTGCTGCAACCCGACATTGCCATCAACAAGTTTGATCGGGATCGGCTCAGTGATAGCGCCTTTGTAGACCGAAACGTGCGGAAATGGAATCTCGATGCCTTCCTGCGCAAAGCGCTCTTTGATTTCCTGCTGGATGCTGTTCTTGAGCTTGAGAAAGTCTGCCTTTTCCGCCCAGGCTCCGAACAGCAAGTCGACAGAAGAAGCGCCAAATCCATTGAATATGATCACAGGTTCGGGTTCTTGCAGGCACAAAGGATTCTTTTTGGCGACATCCAACAAGACATCCCGCACGCGGCCGACATTCTCCTTATATGCCACCGCAACATTGACATCAAGCCGTCTAAGAGGAAAGTGCGTCTTGTTGATGACCTCGGTTTTGATCAGCGTCTCGTTAGGAATGCGCACAAACCGGTTGTCAAACGTGCGCAGTTTGATCGAAAGTATATCGATGGACAATACCTCACCTGTTATGTTATTGACTGTAATGAGGTCGCCCACAACAAATGGCTGCTCGGTGATCAGAAACAGGCCGCTGATGATATTGGATATACTCGTTTGTGAAGCAAAACCCAGGGCGATACCGACGACGCCGGCTGCGGCCAGCAGATGTGTAAGCTTGAACCCGAATTCATTCAGGGCAGAAAACAAGACAAATGCCAGACCGAGATAGAGAACGACTTTACCAAACAGCAATCCCTGATGCCTGGAAAGTCTCCTGGTAACCTGGCGTCTCACAAGACGGCTAAGCATGTACACGACCGGCACACCGACCAGAATCAGTACAGCTACACGAGCCAGAATTGCCAGATTCTCCTGTGAAAGATAGTGCGCGAAATTGAACTCAGGCATGGTCCTTGACCCTCCTTATTTTGACGCTCTTATGTAAAACACTTTGCTTAAACATTGGACGTAAGTCGCATGATAGGCAACTTGAGTAAAAAGCGCAATTTTATTCACAAAATACGGGGTGTGAACACATAAGCCGACATTCTATCCGCGCCAGCCAATACATCACGGTCGCAGCCACGCTCACGATCTCTTTGCCGACGATTTGAAATTGTAGACACTCTGTAACTGTTAACGATCTTGTGATGGCAAGAGTCAGGAATGGGAGCCGGCTCCAACTACAGCAAAAATATGCTGGCCGTGCTCGTAGTTGTGCTCGATGCGCAGGTTGTTGAGTTCGCAGATTTTTTTCACCAGCGCCAGTCCCAGGCCTGACGAATTGTGGTCGTGGTTGCTGCGATAGAAGCGTTCAAAGAGCTGGCAATCATGGTCCTTCAGAGGTGGCCCAAAGTTGCTGACCCGCAGATCGTCAGCAGTGGTCTTGATGCAAATGGGCCCGGCGGCGCTGCCGTAACTGATAGCATTGCGCAGCAGATTCTTCAGGACAATATCCAGCAAGAATGGGTCGATGGTCAGGTGGTGGGCATCGTTGAGGTCGGTTTCAATATTGAGCGATTTCAATTCGGCCAGCTCGCGAACCGCAGCCACGTGTTTTTCGATTACAGGCCCGGTTTCAATACGGACGCTATTGGTGAATTCGCCGTTTTCAATCCGGGTTATCAGATTGAGAGTTGTTCCCAGCCTGGAGAGATGGTTGGTCTCTTCGTAAATGATTTTCACGGTCTCGGCATGCTTTTGCATGACCGTCTCATCGGCAATCAGGTTTTCTGTTTTGCTGCGTATCACTGTCAGGGGCGTCTGGATCTCGTGCGCCATATTCTCCGTATACTCCTTCAGGTGGCGATAGTCGTGCTCGATGCGCTCCAGCATGCGGTGGAACAGCTCCTGCATTTTCGAAAACTCCCTGGTGGTCGTGTCCACCTTTTTGACCTCAGCACCGTGGCCAACTTTATATGTGCGCATCAATCCCAGAATTCTGTTGAACGGCTGAAAGAAATAGCCGGACAGAAAAAAATTGAACACGACGATGCCTATCGCCAGCACCACAAAAGCTGGCACCAGCGCGCCAAATACATCATCACGCAAGCGCAGGAAATCTTCCACGGACTTGGAGATGGTCGCTTTATAAAATCGGCCATCCACTTCGAAGACCACCGTCTTCAGGCGCAGGCGTTCCATGCCATCCAATTCGGCGCTGAACACAGCCGTGTCTGCATAAACCGGAAATGGATTATCAGGTGGCAAGGCGGCCAGCGGCGTAACCTTGTGACGGATCTCCTGCAACGGTTTTCCCTGGCTGATGTATTTGACCAGCCGCTGTTCAGATTTGCGAAAGCGAATGTTGAGATTTCGGTCGATGAATTCATCGGCCTCATGGGTAAGAAAAATCGCGCTGCCCAGGAAAGCGACAAAAGTGAAGACCAGATAGATAGCTGTGGTCTTGGTCAGAAGTTTGAACTGTCTGCGTTTTTTCATGATGGTTCTGCCAGGAATTTATAGCCCATGCCATACATGGCGCGAATACAATTTCTGCCGCCGGCTTCTGTGATTTTTCTGCGCAAATTCTTGATGTGATTATAGATGAAATCGAAGCTGTCGACCTGATCGATGTGGTCACCCCAGAGATACTCCGCGATGCTTTCTCTGGTCAGCAGCCGGTTCGGGTTCTGCAAAAAATAGATGAGCAGATCATATTCCTTTCGGGTCAGGCTCAGTGGCGTCTCATGTACGTATGCCTGCGACGCCAGCAGATCAACCCGGATTTCGCTAAACTCGATGGTGTTGCTGCGATTGAATTTGTTGCGCCGCAACACCGAGCGGATGCGCGCATTGAGCTCGGCTTTATGGAAGGGTTTGGTCATATAGTCATCTGCGCCAAGCTCAAGCCCTTTGACCTTGTCATCAACGGAATCTCTGGCAGTCAAAATCAGAATGGCCAGCTCTGGCGTCTCTTGCTTGATTTCACGCACCAGGTCCAGGCCGCTGCCATCCGGCAAGCCAAGGTCGACCACCACAAGGTCATACTCATAGACCGAAATATGCTCGCTCGCCTCCTTTACGGTGGCAGCAAGCTCCACGACAAAACCCTGCTCGCCCAGGAACTTCTGGATATCCCGCGCCACGCGGATGTTATCTTCAACCACCAGCAATTTCATAGGTCAAAGGTAGGTGTGAATTCTGTAGAAATTCTGTTAGACGAAATTAAGGTAGCAATATCGGTGGGAGCCATGCAAGTAGATTATGCCCCCGGAAGCACGCAACGACTCAGCGCCGGCCACCGGCGCAACCACAGCGTGAGCCGCTATCCTGACATCCTGCGATCAGCCCGGGACAGGGTTTGGGCCAAAATGTGAAATCCCAATTCAAGCAGGAGTATTATGGCAGGTTGCCCGGCGCAGTCAATGGAGGCAGCCGGGACCGCTTCTCTGGATAAAGGGCATTCGAACGTAGAACCTGACAGGTTCTTCCAATCAGCTTGCTCAGGTGAAGCCGCTGCCGGAGGCACACGAACCGCCTGCTCCGCTGTTGTGTTGCATGGCAGAGGCAAACAGCGACATGACTTTTTCGACGCCGCGTTCGCCACATTGCGGACAGATCAGCTTGCTGCCGTCCTCACCTACTTTTTGCAAAACCTCGAATTGATCCTGACATTCCGGACAGCGATACTCGTATATCGGCATTTTCAGTCTTCCTCAATTTCAGGGGTGGTTTTGATAGATGGTGACTCTTTGGTTCGCTCACGTTTCTCCGAAACGTCACATCTATGCGACATTCACGTGTTCACGCCCATTTTGGGCAACACGTATCTCATCACCACCACATACCCGATCCAGAAAACCACCAGCCAGACATAATCCCAATTCATGCTCAAGACCTTTTAGCTCTTGTGATAACAGCGTCCGTTTGCTCTTGTGTGATGCAATCATTTTCAAAAAGATACAAGAAAGTTCACACCGGACTCCTCGAAGCAATTTAGGTAGCAGGATCAGTTAAAGCTTCCTGCCCTCTTTCCCGAAAACCATCACAGAGCATTTTCGCATAACGTATAACGTGAATGAAGGCATATCATGTCGCACAACAGAGATCAGAAGCTGGCTTTGGCTTATGGCGTTACTGAGGCTAACCTGGCCATCAGGCGTGATTTCATCCGCCTGACGGAAAAGGACCGACAACTCTTAATCGCCCTGATCCCCTGGGCCAAAAGGGTCGCGGTCAAAATTGCAAGAGACTTTTATGACTGGCAGTTTTCCTTTCTACCGACACGTGAGTTCTTCGAGAAGATAGCCGCAGAGAGAGATGTAGCCCTCCCGGCACTACGCCA
>CAZVSL010000478.1:0-3992 GCA_964629935.1 uncultured Calditrichaceae bacterium
CGTGCCCTCGTCAAGCAGCGAGGCGTTGGCTATTTCCATAGCGGTCAGGTCCATTATCATGGTCTGGAAGTTCAGCAAGGCTTCCAAACGACCCTGCGAAATCTCCGACTGATATGGCGTGTATTGCGTATACCAGCCCGGATTTTCAAGAATATTGCGCTGAATAACAGCCGGCACAATACAGTTTGAGTAGCCAAGCCCGATAAAAGTCTTGAGCAGTTTGTTCTTTTTGGCAACAACTCTGAGACGGTCAAGCAGGTCAGACTCACTCATGGCCGCCGGCAAATCGAGCGGCTTCTTTGAGCGAATATCATCGGGAATGGTTTCATTAATAAGCGTATCAAGAGAATCGACGCCAACAACAGCGAGCATTTTTTTCAGCTCTTCCTGGTCAGGTCCGATGTGTCGTGTTGCAAACAGGTCAGTTTTGGTCAAATTGATATTCATAGTATCCGTCTTAGCTTTTTCCGTTATAATTATGGTTGGCTTGCAGGAGGTCGGGTACATGCCTAACATGACCTCACAGGCGCTCATTGTCAAGGCTTTAAGTTTACAAAAAAAAATGAAAAATGTCCACAGCTTAATCTTAAAGTTTTCAAGTTTTAATCAAGATTAAGACCCTGCAAGGTTGTGCCGTGATGGAGTTTCTGGGATTATGAAATATTCAAGCCAAAACTCAAAACCTCAGTCTTGAGTGTGGCAGACTGCGCACCACCCGCATAGATGGATTAACGAAGTCAGAACAGGTTTTTACTTTGATTTCTAAGGCGTTTACGTTATATTAACGGCTCAAAAAGACGGGAAACCTGGCGACCAACAAAAGGAAGCAAGATGTCGGATTCTAAGATTAAACGACTTGGCATCGTCACCGGCGGCGGCGACTGTCCCGGATTGAATGCGGTGCTTCGTGCGGTAGCAAAATCGGCTATGGGCCACCACAATGCCACTGTCATCGGCATTGAGGACGGTTTCGAGGGCTTTGTCGAAGGCCGCATGCGTGAACTGAGCAATAAGGACGTTTCAGGCATTCTGAACCTGGGCGGCACCATTCTTGGGACCTCAAACAAAGGCGACCCGTTTCACTACCCTGAAGAAAATCTCGAAGGTAAGATAAATATCGTTGATGAATCCACGCGCGTGGTGCGCAATTATCGGCGCTGGGGGCTGAATGCGCTGGTGGCTATCGGCGGTGATGGCACCATGCACATCTGCAATCAGTTGACCGAGCTGGGTCTTAACATCGTGGGCGTACCCAAAACCATCGACAATGATCTTTATGCGACAGACCTGACGTTCGGTTATGATTCTGCGCTGTACGTCGCCACCGAGGCCATCGACAGACTGCATACGACCGCTTCCTCACATCATCGCGTCATGGTCATTGAAGTGATGGGACGCTATGCCGGCTGGATCGCGCTGGGCGCAGGACTCGCAGGCGGCGCTGATATCATTCTGATACCGGAAATTCCGTTTTCCTGGGATAGTATCTACAAGAAAGTAAAGGAACGCAGCCTGCATGGCAAGCGCTTTAGCATCATCTGCGTTGCTGAAGGAGCCAAACCCAAAGATGGCGATCTGATTATCAAGGAAATGGATGTTAAACGCACCGATGCACGCAGGCTCGGCGGCGTGGGTGAGCTGGTGGGCAGCCGGATCGCAGAGGAAACAGGACTGGAAACCCGAGTCACAGTTTTGGGCCACCTGCAGCGTGGTGGTTCGCCAACTCCGTTCGACCGCAATTTGTCGACGAAATTCGGCTTCAAGGCTTGTGAGATTGCAGCAAAAGGGCAGTTTGGTCACATGGTTGCCCTGCAGGGCACAGAGATCGTCGCTGTGCCCATCAAGGAGGCGATCAAGCAACAGAAGCTGGTACCGCTAGATTGTCAGGAAGTGCGGGCGGCGCGGGCGGTGGGGACGGCGTTTGGGGATGAGTGAGGTTTTATGAGAGAGAATCCAGCATTTCCTCAGTCAGGAGAACAGGAGCGTGAGCGGCGAGAGGATTTAGAGAACATAACTTACTATTAAAATAATCCCTTGAGAGGGCAAAAAACCATCCAAGAAATAAGAGCCCTCTCGTCCGCTCCACGCAGAGTTGTGTCATCTACGCTACTTCTGGATGCTTACTACGTCCGTTTTTGAATAAACTTCAATTCAAGTTGCTCTGGTTTGATTGAAGGTTGACTTTTAAGCTCATTCGAGAATTTAGAGCTTTGGCAGAAGAGGTCAAAACAAAGAGAAATATTTGAGAAAAAGAGAAAAATCCAAATCGAGCCAATCTCAAGCGCCTTAGGACCAATACGCCCTGTGGCTGCAAAATGACGGACTAATGCTACCGTGTCTAATAAATATTTCACACTTCAGATCCCTTCTTCAAAATGGATTCACTCAATTCTTCTCGGATTGATTTAAGTCAAGCAAGATGTTTGTATCAAACAAGACTATCACTTATACTCGTCCTCCAGATAATTGCGATAGTCGTCTTCCGCAACTTTAGCATTTTTCCATGAACCCTTCAGTTCTTGCACGATCGGCGTAATCTCCTCACTGTCCTCGTCAGGTTCTATGCTCAGTCTATTGAAATAGTTAGCCACGAGCTGGGAAAGAGAGGCGCCCGTTCGTTTGGTGTAGGCTTTGGCCCCGTCGATAGCCCTTTCATCCAATCCAAGTGTTAATTTTCTTTCCACAATGGAACCTCCAATGTGACGTATATCGTGGCCAGTTTGCCGCATGATTATCACTGAGCCATGCCTTGATTTTACTAGCCTGGATTATTCATGCAAGAGAAGGTTAATACGTTGGGTGTTCATACTTTAGGGGGTGTGAAAATAACTTGGTGAACTTCGAAAAGTCTTCGCTTTTTTTAGTAGCCAGGCCTGGTACCATAATAGAAATGCCGAGTCATTTATTCACACCACCCTTGTGGCTGTCAAGACACGCTAAAGCGTGAACACCGACCCTATTCTCTAAAACTCAGAATTCGATTTTGAGCGTGAAATGCCAGTTTGTGGATAATCAAGGCCATACCTCGATTCGGCAATGAGAAGGAATTTTGCAATCCTGAGTTATGTTATCTGAAATGGTTCCAAAATCCGTTATTCAGCTACAACCAACAAACGGCAATAGATATCCAAAAAGAGGAGAACTGCATGAAGCTGATTCTACTATCCGGCATAGCAATATTGCTGGCTGTGTCATGTACTATCGCGCAAGACAGAAATTTACCGGATGATTTACCAGACGAATTCCAGCAGATTTTGCCACGCGGCCGCATCGCCGCTATCAACAATCCGACGTTTGTGCCTGCGGATGAAGCAGACATCGATGACGACTCCTGGATCATGGGCGTCGTCATCGATGGTCAGGCCAAAGCCTACAGCCTTACCTTGCTCAACAGTCACGAGGTCGTCAACGACCAGATCGGTGACACCACCTTTGCGGCGGTCTGGTGACCGCTTGCCAATACCGCCGTCGTGTACGGCCGCAATTACAATGGCAAGACCATCAATTTCGAAGCCTCCGGTGGGCTGATACACAGTTCGCTGGTGATGCAGGACTTCGAAACCGACTCATACTGGGCTATCATGAAAGGCGAAGCTATCGCCGGCGAATTCAAAGGCACGAAGTTACATGAAATGCCGGTTAGTCAGACCATGAAGTGGAAGGATTGGAAAGCTGCGCATCCGAATACGCTCGTATTGTCTGTCGGAGGCAGAGAAGACGGCCATGATGCTTACCGGGACTACTTCAGGTCCTCGCGTGGTTTCCGCGGTTGCCAACCAAAGCGCCTATCTTTGCGTTTCATCGTGGAGACAAGAGTTATGCTATCCCGGCCAAAGCCATCGAGGGCGGCGCCGCCTTGGAGATTGACGGCAACACGCTCTTTCTCTATCGTCCTGAAAACGCCCAGATATTCTATTCCACACTGGCGTTTATCGCGGACGGGGCCAATTTTGCAAAACAAGATGGCAAGTGGCAGGTGGAGGGCCGAGATT
>CAZVSL010000478.1:4002-5101 GCA_964629935.1 uncultured Calditrichaceae bacterium
TCCGAAGCGTGGCGACTTCCTCGGCTCAGACCGCTGTCCCACTCGTCTTGAAGGTGGCATCGACACTTTCTGGTACACTTGGAGCCTGTCGAATCCGGAGACGATCTTGCTAGACCCTGAAAACTCACAATAATGGGCTTTGGTAGGCGGCACGGCTTTGAAAGCCTATCAAACCACAAAACCCCGAGGTTAGCACCCTCGGGGTTTTTGCGTTTAGGGAAATTAGCGGGAATGTGTGGGAATCGAACCCACCCACCCCGAGTAGTCGGGGCGCAACGGTTTTGAAGACCGCGGGGGCCACCAGGCACCCATGCATTCCCGTATTATCGCTCTGCCATTCTAACAAAACTTATGGAAATAAGCAAGTTTGAAAACTTCTGTTCTTCTAAGATTCTGAGTTTGGTATCAAATCATCTTGACGGTCGTTTGAGCGAGAGCCCGGAGATTATCCAATTTTCTAACAGCCTTATTCATTTAGACAATATCAATCTCATTCTTACCAAAAGCAGAAGAAAGAAACTTTTTTCTTGACTCTATTAGGTACAAGTTCTATCTTCGTCTCGAATAAGAACACCTCTCCAGCCGGGACAGAAGCAGGCCCATTGTAATCTCCGCAGTTGGAGCCGGAATTCCCTCCCAGCCTGCCCTTTCAATGTGGCCAACATCTGAGATTCTACAGCCAATCATCATCTCTTTAAGAACAGGCGGCGAGAATCGTCCGCTTTTCCGAGTATTATTGAAGTGCCTGGATACACGACCAGTTCATCGCTCTAATTATATCGGACTGAAGAGTGGAGAGATTTGGGAAATTCAAGATCGTCCAGGAGCTAGGTCGCGGCGGTATGGGCGCGGTTTATCGTGCGCAGGATACCGAACTTGGACGCGAGGTTGCGCTCAAGGTCATTCTCGAAGATGTGCTCGACATCCCTGAGATCAAAGACCGCTTCCGCCGGGAAGCGCAGTCACTGGCGCAGATTGACCATGAGAACGTCACCATCCTGTACGAATTTGGCTATGAACATGGCCAGCCATTCATGGCGATGCAGTTCTTGCAGGGGGAGGATCTGGACAAGGTTCTCGAAGAGATTGCCTCTGGCGA
>CAZVSL010000479.1:0-5095 GCA_964629935.1 uncultured Calditrichaceae bacterium
GCCAACCTGTTGATATCAACCTACTGGCCAATGACACCGATGACACGGACACGCTGGATCCATCGAGCATCACCATCGTAGACTTGCCGCAGAATGGCACAGTCAGCAGCGATCCGGTTTCCGGCATCGCAACATACACCCCGGCAGCCGGCTTTGCGGGTGCGGACTCCTTTACCTATCGCGTACAGGATGGCGCCGGCGCGACATCCAATCTGGCGACTGTTACGATTGCAGTGAATGCCCCGCCCGTTGCGGCAGATGACGTGGCAAGCACAACCGAAGAAACGCCCGTCGATATTCAGGCCACAACCAACGATTTTGATAACGATGGCACCCTGGCGCCTTCATCTTTGTCAGTCGTGACTGCGCCGCTCCATGGTGACGCCACTGTCGATGGCAACGGCCTTATCACCTACACGCCAGAGCTGGACTTCGCCGGCGCGGATTCGCTTTTTTATACAGTTTCTGACGATGAGGGTGCAACCTCGAATATCGCTGCGGTCCGTATTTCGGTCAGCAATGTCAATGATCCGCCTTTCGCTGCGGAGGATGACGTGGCTACGGATGAAGACACGCAGCTCGACATCGACGTGACAGCCAATGATAACGACCCGGACAGCCAACTGGATGTCACCACCGTTGCACTGGTTCAGCCGCCACAGCACGGTTCAGCAACCATAGTCTCGGGCGCCGGTATCGTGCGCTACACGCCTGCCACGAATTTCTTCGGCAGTGATTCTCTTGCATACCACGTTCAGGATGAAGAGGGCGCGCTTTCTAACACGGCGATAGTCCGTATCGAGGTCATCGATGTGAATGACAGCCCGGTGGCAGTTGCTGACACGGTGAAGACCGATGAAGACCACAGCGTTGACATCAATGTCAAGGTCAATGACACGGATATCGATGGCTCGCTTGACCCTGCAACGGTCGCGATCACCACTTCTGCCGGCAACGGCAGCACAGTGGTCGATCCGGCTACGGGCGTAGTTACCTACACCCCGAATTCGAACTATTTCGGCGAAGACTCATTCCTGTATAGCATCCGGGATGACGATGGCAGCGTTTCCGCCCCTGCCACTGTGTTGGTGCTGATCAACAAGCAGCCTGTTGCTGTCGCAGATGATGTCACGACCTTTGAAGATGTCGCCATCGATATTGCTGTTACAGCCAATGATGTTGACCTGGATGGCGATATCGATGTCACAACTGTAGCCTTGCTGACACCACCAACTTCTGGTACAACCGATGTCAATTCTACGACCGGCGTAGTAACGTATACTCCTGACGCTGATTTCTCGGGAACGGATTCTTTCACCTACAATGTCCGTGACGATGATGGTGCGCTTTCCAATTCTGCCGCCGTTTCTGTCATTGTTGACGATGTCAACGATCCACCCGTTGCCGTTCAGGATTCAGCCACCACGAACAAGAATACGCCTGTGGTTATCGACGTTCCTGCCAACGATACGGACCCGGAAACCAGCGTCAATCGCGAAACGGTAACGGTCGTTGCCGGACCGCAAAACGGCAGCGCGACCGTCAACCCCACTACCGGCGTGATAACCTACACGCCCGCCAGTTTCTTCTTTGGCAATGATACGCTCTCTTACACCATCGCTGACAATGAAGGCGTCGTCTCTGCACCGGCGTTTGTTAAAATTTTTGTTTCGGGTGACAATGAGCCGCCGCAAGCTAATGACGACAATGCGCTCACATCTGAAGATACGCCTGTCGACATCGAAGTCCTGACGAACGACGACGACCTGGATGGCAGCATCGATCTTACCACCGTTGAAATAACAGAAACGAATAGCGGCTCTGTTGCCGTCAATCCCACGACCGGAATTGTGACCTATACGCCCCTTGCCGATTTCTCTGGCACGGATATTTTCAAGTACCGGGTATTTGATGATGCGGGCGGGCGGTCCAACGAGGCAACCGTGACGGTCACGGTCGAGTCAGTGAACGATGCTCCTGCAACTGTCGCCGATACCGCAATTACGTCAGAGGATGTATCTGTTGTGATAGATGTGCTATCCAATGATGAAGACATAGACAGCAGTATTGATTTTAGTTCGGTTGATATTACTATCGGTCCCGCTGACGGCGCGGCAACCGTCAACACCGCAAACGGTAGCATAAGTTACACGCCTGCCGCAGATTTTTTTGGCGTTGATTCGCTGAAATACACAGTTAAAGATGAGTTTGCGGCTGAATCCGCGGAAGCAACAGTTCTGATTACTGTGGCCAGTGTGAATGACCCGCCGGTGGCTTTAGAGGACAACAGCAGCGTCGTGGAAGATGGTTCGGTGCAAATCGATGTTACTGCCAATGACGGAGATGAGGATGGAGCTATCGATGTTACGACAGTGCTCATTAGCCAACAGCCCGCACATGGGACAAGCAATGTCAATAATTCGATTGGCGTCATCGATTATACCCCTGAAGCGGATTATTTCGGGCCGGACACACTGAGATACACTGTGCAGGATGATAGCGGCGCCGTTTCCAACGAAGCTTTGGTCGTGGTCACGGTAACGCCTGTCAACGATGCTCCGGTTGCCATAGATGATACCGTGGATACTTCCGAGGATACTTCCGTCGAAATTGCCGTGCTCAGCAATGACATCGACATTGACGGCGCCTTCAATCTGAACTCCGTTGCTGTGCAAACTCCTCCGAGCCACGGCGCCACGGATGTGAGTTTGTCAACAGGCCTGATCACGTTTACGCCAGCATCTGATTTCGTCGGTCAGGATACGTTTACTTATACGGTTCAGGATGATGCAGGCGCTGTTTCCAATATCGCCACCGTATGGTTAACGATTGATGATGTGAACGACCCACCGCTGGCAGTTGATGATGTTACCACGACTACTGAGGATACGCCGGTCAGCGTGGCGGTTGCGCAGAATGACAGCGACCCGGATGGCACAGTAGACCCGCTTTCCGTGACTATTGTCGCGCAACCTGGCCACGGCACGGCCTCGGTCACGCCAGCCAACGGCGAAATTCTGTACGCACCGGCGCAGGATTTCTTTGGCGATGACACCCTGACATACACAATAGCCGATGATGATGGCGGTACATCTGATGAAGCAACGCTAATCGTAGCGGTCACACCTGTTAATGATCCTCCGGCGACGGCGGAGGACTTTGCCAGCACAAGTGAGGAGACTCCGGTGGAGCTTGACATTCTGGCTAACGACTTCGATGTCGATGGCTCGGTGGCGGCAAATACCGTTCAGTTTGTGCAGAACCCAACGCACGGTAATCACACTTACAACCCCACGACGGGTATTCTCACGTATACCCCGGCCCCTGATTATTTCGGAGCCGACACGTTGACCTACACCGTGGCCGATGACCAGGGTGCATTTTCAGCAGAAACGAACATCCAGGTCACGGTCAGCAATGTCAACGATGCCCCCGTCGCAGTTGATGATACCGTTAGTACTGCGGAGGACACACCACTCGTAATCGCGATTCTCGACAACGACTTCGATATCGATGATGCAATCGTTGCCAGCTCCGTTTCTGTTACGACGGAGCCGGGCCACGGCCAGGTCGTGGTGAATCCGGGCGGCACAATCATGTACACGCCTGCAGCCGATTTCTTTGGAGACGATACATTCCAGTATACAGCGGATGATGGCGAAGGCAGCACCTCGCTTGCCGCCACCGTTTTGGTTACCGTAACACCGGTAAACGATCCTCCCTCGTCGGTCGCGGATATTGCCGCGACGGCTGAAGAAACATCTGTTGAAATCGACGTAACCGGCAATGATACGGATATTGACGGCAGTCTGGACCTGTCTTCTGTCACGGTCGTCCGCAATCCCGGGCATGGCAATGCTGCTCCCGGTTCGGCGCCGGGCCAAATCACGTACACGCCGGCGACGGATTTTTCCGGCCTGGATACACTGAGCTACACGGTTCGCGATGACCAGGGGCTTGTTTCAAACGAAGCCATCGTCGTCATCACGGTGACAGACGAGAACGATGCGCCGGTTGCAGCAGATGATGCATTCAGCACACAGGAAGACATGAGTGCAGCGCTCGATGTCACCGCCAATGACATCGACGTGGATGGCACGCTCGATAAGAATTCCGTGTCTATTTTTGCACAGCCGGCGCACGGCTCGGCATCGGTCAATCCATCAACAGGCATGATTAGCTATGACCCGGCAACGAATTTTTCCGGGCAGGATACCTTGCGGTATACAGTTCAGGATGATATCGGCGCCACTTCCAATGTGGCCACCGTAGTCATCACTGTCACCGGCGTAAACGATGCTCCCGTGGCTGCCAACGACGCTGCCTCGACTCCTGAAGACACCCCTGTCGAAGTCGATGTGCTCGCCAACGATAGCGATGTCGAGCTTTCCCTGGACCCGTCCTCTGTGGCAATCAGCCAGGCGGCTGTCAATGGTACGGCGGCAGTTAATCCTACCACCGGCACGGTTACATACACGCCGCAAACGGACTTTTTTGGCGACGATTCACTCCAGTACACAGTGCGCGACGCCGGCGGTGCGGTCTCGAACCCGGCGACGCTTGTCATAGCCGTTATCGCCGAGAATGATCCGCCGAGAACCGAAACGGACAACGCCACCACCCTGGAGGAAAACGCGGTTGACATCGATGTGACTGCAAATGATACCGATGTAGACGGCAATATTGTTTTGGCGACCGTGACTGTGACCGGCGAACCCCATCACGGTGCTGCCAGCGTCAATGCATCCACGGGCGTGATAACGTATACACCGGGCGTGGATTTTTTCGGCAACGATAGTCTAAGCTATACCGTCGAAGATGAACTTGGTCTCGGTTCCGCTTCAACTCTGGTGCGAATCGAAGTTGAGCCGGTCAACGATCCTCCGGTGGCCAATGATGACGCTCAAACCACTTCCGAAGAGCTCGCCACCGTGGTTAGCGTAACGGACAACGACGCAGATCAGGACGGAGCCATCGACGCAAACAGTGTCGAGGTCGTGCGTCAGCCGGGTAATGGCTCGGCGTCGGTGACTGGCAACGGCGGGATTAGCTACCAGCCGGATGTGGACTTTGCCGGTGACGATACGCTCTTCTA
>CAZVSL010000480.1:0-5089 GCA_964629935.1 uncultured Calditrichaceae bacterium
CCGTGCAAGAGCTCAGCCGTCCCTTGCGGGACTTGGATTGGATGGATGGCTTTCTTTCCCACCGATGAATCGGTGGGCTACTGTCGTACCGTCCCTTGCGGGACTCATTGGGGCCAGTTGGCAGTGGCAGTTGGCAGTGAGCAGTTGGCAGTGAGCAGTGAGCAACCAAAATCGGTGTTCTTGACAGCAACGCCGATGCACGGTTGGGCAATGCCGGCGGGTGTTGCAAGTAGTTCCCTCATGCATAATCATACAGAGGCACTGTTTTCGTCGGCTTTTTTGCTGCATTCAGCAATTTTTCAATGCGACGTACTGTGTCTGGTTTCAGCAACACGTCTCCGCATACTGTACAGACTTCTGCCGGGACACGATCTATGACTATTACCTGCCCACGATGCCGTACAGTATGAACAATCAGACGCTCTTCGTACTCTCCTGGACACCCTCTTATACTACAATTCATGTTTCTCGTCTCCTTTGCGCCGGCGTAATCCATTTGGGTGGTTTTGGTTCATAAACAGTTATAATTATGAGTAGTGGTTGTGTTGTTGTACAAACGACATGCAAAGGGCGATTGTTTTGAGTGGGGCCATGAAGAAGACAACAGCCGCCCCTTCGATGTTGCGGGTAGTTTTCCAATATTTCGCAATTCGCAATAGCTTCAAGAACTTGGTCGAGCGTAATTTCCTCCGCAACCATTTCTTCCTGAGCATGGACTGTGAGACGAATATCTTCATTCTTAGCTTGATTACGTATTCGAGCCAGAAGGACTTCTAGATCATCAGCATCGATTGCACTCATGGCGTCATCCTCCTGTAACTCAAGCTTTCAGACTATCGTGACTATTAGGAACTTACAAAAATCAGATTTAGTGATCAATAGACGATTGTGATGCTCGGACTAATAAGCACCAAATCCCCACACGCCCAAGAAAAATCACGAAACAAGATCAGCGTTGATCCGCGCGATCCGTGTGATCCGTGTCCTTTTGGTGTCATGCAGGGGCTAGTTGGCAGTGGCAGTGGCAGTGGCAGTTGGCAGTGGCAGTGGCAGTGGCAGTGGCAGTTGGCAGTGAGCAGTGTTCCAGCAACGCTGACGAAATCGCAAAACCCCTATACCCTATACCCATATACCCCAATTCCTCCACAATAACGCCAAAATAACCTTGTGAGTCCTGGTGATTGATTCTTAGTGCCCTGGTGGTGGATAAGCTAAAAAAACCCCCGGCTCAGGCATAAACCGGGGGGAGCAGGTAGGGGAAACATCCAATGAACATACTCTAACTCTGTTTCTTATTGCGGCGTGCGCGGCCATACCCGGCCAGGCCAATGAGTCCCAGGCCCAGCAAGATCACCGTCGACGGTTCGGGAATGACGCCTTCGATCACGTCATTGGCGCAGGTCATGGCCCAGTGGAAGCCGAGGTTGCTCGAGCTGCCGATATGCGAAGCATAATTATTGAGCTGAAAGCGGATAAAATCGCCCATGCTATCGTTACCGATGCTCCAGTCACCTGTCGTGATTGCCGGGCCAACATTGCTCGTATTGACCTGCACCTCCTGGTCATGTCTGAAAATGCCGCTGGTTGTCAGTACCTGCGACAGAACGATCTGACTGGCATAGGTAGCGGGTGAGGCCGTGTTGAGGGCGTACAAGCTGAAAGTGCCTCCCGTGCTGCTCAGGTGATTGTCCAGAGACAACCCATACTCCCACTTTTCGCCGTTATCGAATTTATCACCCACGTAGGGCTCTGATCCGAATGGATTCCAGCCGTTTGTGCTGACGAACAGGTCACCAAGCTGCGTACCCAGGGCGCCGATGTTATCGAAATAAGTGGAGTACACATCAACGATAAGGTTGCCGCTGTTGATCTGTACGTTCATCTTGGTGATTTCAAACTTATCCGCATCGCCGATTCTGTCGGCGTTATGCCATTTGCCGCTCGCTGGTGTGGTTGCGCCGATGTAGACGTCTGTGATAAGTGTTGCAGAAGCCGGAAGTGTGAAGACTGCTAAAACCAAAATCAGAATGAGCCAGTGTGTCGTCGATTTCGTTGTCATCTCAAGTTCCTCTCGAAGTTAGAAGTCAGTGAGCGTGCTGTTTTCCGTTTGCGGCTGTGTCTTAATTATTCAAATATGATGCCAGTGAATGCAATGCAGTTATATGTTATTTGTTTTCATATAGTTAAATCATACAGTCGAGCAGATCTTATATTTTGCTTCACTCCGTCAAGTGTCCGGATATCCGACTTCTGTGTTGCACAGATTGGTTGTCGTACCCAATAAACAATAAGTTATGACATGTCGGCAATCCTGACACAACGCCGGCACTTTGTGCCTCTTCATGTTCTTTGCGACATTGTGGTAATTCCATTAATCCGAAATCTAAGCGTATGCACAAAAAAAAGGCAGGTGAGCAACTCACCTGCCTGTTAACGGGACTGATAACACGAACGGCAGAACCGATTAGCTGATTGGATTTTTCTTTCTGCGGTGGCCGTAGACGCCGAGGCCGAGCAGGCCGAAGCCGAGCAGCATGACCGTGCCGGGTTCCGGAGTAAGCAGAATGGCATCTGCACTCGTTGTCGTGGCGCCCGTGTGGGTAATGACCAGCTTCTGAGTTAACGAATACAGGCCGGGGAGGGCCACCGGATTGGCAAAATTCCCGGTCACCCCAAATGTGCCCGCAAGACCCAGAAAAGAACCTATAGGAGAGCCGGCGCCCGGAACACCAGTATTTGCCGGATCGACAAATGTGCTGTAATCGACGGTAGCACCACTTCCGGCAGTCCCTCCAACTCCCATGAACCAACCCGGTATCGGGCCGGGAGTCGAGAAGTCACCATCCATGAAATTCACTGTCAAGGTTCCTGCGCCCGAAGAACTTGCGATCACATGCAAAGTCATAAGCGGAAGCGAGGCACTACCCTGGAATGGTTTTGTTGCGGCCAGGGCCACGGAGATATCAAAAGCGCCCAATCCAAAGGTTGTGGCGAACAACTTGCCGGGGACCGGATCCCCATCGATCAGCGCAGAGCCGCCGCCAACGAAATCCTGGTCCGTCAGTGTCTTGGTGGTAATGCCATCCGATATTGTTACCAATGGGATAATCGGTACAGCCTGGGCTGGCAGCGCTATGAATATCAACATGGTGACAAAAACAAATATCATCCATAGACGTTTCATCATTCTACTCCTTTTCTTTACATTAAGCTCGAGTGGGATATGTGAATTCATCTTACAAGTTAGCATTTTCGATATTCTTTAGCCTGCTATTGCAAAGGCCGTACCAAAGACAACTCAGGTCAATATAACCCTTTGTTAAACATAGACTAACAATCCACTTTCCATCTATCGGTCACGACAGCCAGAAAGACCAAATCTGTAAGGAATTCCAACACCAAATTTGTTTTCTTCTGTAACATTCTAAATATCAACAAATAACGGCTGTAAAGAGTGCCGACAATTGCGTGCCTGTTAAACTTCAGCATCAAATGGCATATCACATATCAAGAATTGAAGGGGAGCACGGTTTGGACATGTGGCTGAATGGTACGCCAAAACTGTTGCAGAACCTGCAATTGCATTTCTGCACTTCCATTGGCGGCCGGAGAAGTAAGCCGGATAAAAGCAGCATCCGTAGGTTTGCGCATGAGCGCGTTTCTGGCCAGGTCCAGTTTTACCGACAGCTCTTTGGGAAGATAGCCGCTGCGGGTCTGATACCAGTAAAGCATCGCTTTCCGGCTATCATCGTTACCAATCATAGCAAAATTTGCGCGTGCATCGGATGCCGTGCCATTGCCGCTTGTGCCGCCTGCGAGCGGTATCAGCTTGTTTGACACAATGTTCCAACCACTTCCCGGCAAACAATGCAGCGGCGAGTGCGGCTGCGCCCCGTATTTCTGATCCGCCCAGTAGCCGATGAAAAGCCATACCTCGGTGCCGGAGCTGTTGACATAGCGCCGGAAAAACGTGCGGTTGGCTTTCAGCACGTCCAGGACATCTTCGCCAAAAGTAAAGTCCTGGCCTTTCCAGTCACCTATCTCTAGCGGAACCTCGCTGAAATCCGGAATATTATTGACTTCGACTTTTTGAAAACGGAGGACATGCCCATAAAAGGCCACGCTGCTCAGGAGACAGAGGACGAGCCAGTACTGCTTTTTTTTCCAATCCATTTGATCACTACACCACTTATAAATAGTAAAGTTAGTCCAACCATGAAAACGAGCATTCCGGAGAACTCATGCAGAAAACCGTCCGCAAAACTGGAGGAAACCAGCAAAGCGCCGAAGGTCGTCACCAGCAAACGCACGACATTGGCGGCGATGGCGATGGGTACCGCTGTGCCGAACAGAATAAGCCGGCTCACCGGGCCGCCCGGACTCATATAAGCAAACACAGCCGACAAAGCCGACAGCGTAATAATGGAACGCAGGCCGCTGCACGCCTCCACCACTTCCAGCGAATAGTTCTGCAAATGCAGGATATTGCCCTGGCGCAATGCCGGAACGCCGACCGCTGTGATTATTTCATGGGTCACCCTGGTGGAGAAGAGCTGCAACGGAAAAGTCAGGGTACGAAACAGCGTGTACGGCAAGGGGATGGCAAACGCCAGAAAAGCGATGGGAAACCAGGTCAAACGCAACATCTGCGTACCTGAAAAATACCAGACCAGTCCCAGCAAAACCAGAATCAGGGAAAAACGCACCGTAAACCACTCCGCGGCTGCTGTACCCGCAACATAGATCAGCAGCCCCAGCACCAATGGTACCAGGCCCCAGCCACTCCGGCGTGTGGTCACTTGCCGGATGGCATCCCTCTTCTGCCAGAGCAGATAGCCGGAAATAATTGGGATGAGAAACCCGTGCGAGTAGTTGTCATCGTGCCACCAGTCGTAGAGGAATTCGTTCAGCGCCGGCAGGTACATGAAGATCACCACGGCAGCTAGCAAGAGAACTGGCGCGATAGGTGTCGAGGTTTTGTTATTGAGAATGTGTTCCATGATGATTCGATAGGGTATAAGGTATAAGGTATAGGGTATAGGGTATAGGGTATAGGGTATAGGGTATAGGGTATAGGGTATAGGGTATA
>CAZVSL010000481.1:0-5078 GCA_964629935.1 uncultured Calditrichaceae bacterium
CTGGGGATTGCTGGAACTTTATGAGGCCACGTTTGAAGTAAAGTATTTGCAGGAAGCTCTCGCTCTCAACGATATTATGTTAAAAAGCTTTTGGGATGAGGAAAATGGCGGCTTGTTTTTCACAGCAGACAGCCTGCAGGATGAGCTGTTGCTGCGCACGAAAGAGATTTACGATGGCGCCATACCGTCGGCTAATTCCGTTGCTGCGCTCAATCTGATTCGGATCGGCCGCATTACTGCAAATGAAGAACTCGAACAGAAGGCCGTTGCCATCGGCAAAGCGTTCTCGCAGCAAGTACAGCGAGCACCTATGGCGCACACACAACTTATGTCCGCGCTGAGTTTCTGGCTCGGACCATCATTTGAAGTTGTCATAGCGGGTGAGAAAAAAGACGACAGCACGGCGGCGATGACAGCCGCGCTCTACCAGACCTATGTCCCCAACAAAGTAGTGCTGTTTCGGGCGCAGGGTGAGGCAAAGCCTGCCATCTCTGAAATCGCTGAGTTTACCCAACACCAGACGGCCCTGGATGACAAGGCCACGGCCTACGTATGCCAGAACTACGCCTGCAAAACCCCCACCACAGACATCGAAGCAATGCTGGCGTTCTTGAAACAGCAGACGGGAAAATAGCCACGGCAACAACCGTGGCTTGTCGTCATTCTATCTGACAAACAAGGGACTGTGACTGAACATGAGCTGAGTCCGCTTTTGCAAGGCAGCAACAAATAGAATTCCGCCCAAGAACCCTTTTCATCCCGGAGTCAAATATGAAGTTAGCCCTCCCTCTTGCCATGGCTGCCATTCTGGCGCCATGTGCCATGGTGGCAGTGATGTATGCGCAAACGCCCAATGACAGTTGTCTCACGGCTATTGAGATCACATCGCTGCCATTTGAGGATGAACAAGATACCCGTCAGGCGACAGCCGACCCGAACGATCCTGTTTTGTCGTGTGCACTTGGCGGCGGCGGCAAGACGGTCTGGTACAAATTCACACCCGAAGAAACGGTCTTCTTGCGCGCAAGCACGGAATCGAGCTTCTTTGAATTTTATAACACCGCTCTCGCTGTCTTCACTGGCTCTTGCGATTCTCTGGTGGAAATCGCATGCAATGACGACATCATCGCCGGCGTGCTGGTTTTATCCACCCTGCAGTTCAAAGCAGAAGCCGGCGTAACCTACTACCTGCATGTCGCCGAATGGAACGGCGGCGGACCCGATGGCGGCGACCCCACCGGCGGCGACCTGAAGTTTGTCCTGCGTGAGATTCCCCTGTTTCAGGGACCTGTCATGGGTAGCAGCTCAGGCGGAGATTCTCTGTCTACGGACGAGCTTGACGATGACGGCGCCACCGCTGATATTCACAATCAGATTTTTCGGTCACAAGCAGCTAAGTCTGGGACAACAACACACAGAGCCGGGGGTGTCGCTGAGCACGTAACACCTTCTCAGCACACAGAACCGTCAGACGTTGCCGACCGCACCGTTGTACGCGACGGGTCCGGCAGCTCAGCGGCTGGTGCAGGGGCCGTGCTCGAGCACAGCTTTGCCGGCATCCCGGACGATGGCAGCAGCATACCGCCGGACCCGGCGATTGCAGCCGGACCGGACCACCTGATGGCGCTGGTCAACAGCCGCATTGCCATCTTCGATAAAACCACCGGCGAGATGTTGCAGCTCTTTGATGCCGGCGACTGGTTTACAAATGTATTCCGGCGCCCTGTGCCGTGCAATTCACAGATCATCTACGACCATTTCGCCCGGCGCTGGCTGATGGTGTGGATCGAGTGCAGCCAGGCCCCGGAGGCGCTGTTTCTGGCCATTTCCGACGATGCCGATCCCACGGGCAAATGGTGCAACTGGAATATGCGACCGACGCCCACGGATGAGGCTATTGGTTTGAACGCATTGCCCAGGCTGGGGGTTGATGCAGACGCTTATTACATCAGCACGGATATCTTCGCACGCAACCAGTACGTCTCTGTGCGTGTCATCCCGAAAGCACAGTTGCTGGACGGCTCCTGCGGGCCAATATCGTGGTGGGACTTCTGGGACCTGCGCATTCCCGGCGATTTGACCCGGCGCGTGAAGGGTGTGGCGCCCGCAGTTGCCTTTGGCGCGCCTGGCAAGGCGTATCTGATGGACGTCGATATGGTGAATGAAACAGGATCATTTGTCAATCTCTGGACGATAGACGACCCGGTGGGCGCACCGACATTGGCCGGCCAGACCATTCCTGTGGCCCCCTTTGCTGCTGCAGCCGATGCACAGCAATTGGGCGGCGGCGATTTACCCCTGGAGATAACAGACCGCCGTAACCACAATGTAGTGTTCCGTAATGGCTCACTCTGGACCGCCCACACCATCAGCGATTCATCGGGCCTGTATGCACAGGCGCGTTATTTGCGTATCGATGCCGCCTCCGGCACGGTGTTGGAGGATGTCGCGTTTGGCCGCGACCATTTCTGGTACATGTATCCGGTGGTTATGCCAGATAGCAGCAACAATCTGTTCATGGTGTTCTCGCGCTCAGGACAGACGGAATATGCCAACGCGCGTTACACCGGACGGCTGGCGTCGCAGCCGGCAAATATTCTGAGCAGCATACTCATGAAAGCCGGCGAAGCCAACTACGTCAAAACATTTGGTTCGAATCGCAACCGCTGGGGTAGCTACAGCGGCATCGCCCTGGACCCGGTAGATGCGAGCAGCGTCTGGATGATAAGCGAGTATGCTGCAGAACCGGTGGGCAGCGGCGCCAACAGCGACCGCTGGGGCACCTGGATAGCCAAGGCCTCGTTTGTACCGAAAAGCGGGCCGCGCATTCTCGTCGATCCGAAAGATGGTTACGATTTCAATCTTGACTTCTTTCGTAGCGCCAACAGCGTGCCTGTACCGATCACGATTTCCAACCAGGGTGATGAGGTGCTCATGGTCGACAGCATTCATCTTAGCCAAAGCGATACGCCGTTTGAGCTGCGGGACCTGCCGGATTTGCCGCTTGCCCTGGAAAGCTTTCAGCACACCACGTTTCGTGTGCTTTACGCGCCGGAAACAGGGGTTATGTTCGAGGATTCTCTCGTCATCGTGCACAACGACCCCGGCAAATCTGATGTTGTGTTGAAACTAACAGGCGTCGTACCGGCTATTCTCAATATCATGCCGGACCAAATCACCACCACGCTCGCGGCTGACGACAGTACGGAGCTGCAGCTTGAAGTCCGCAACCCCGGCGGCCTGAGCTTGAATATGCGAGCCGGATTTACTGGGATCATGAACTTCGTAGCGCAGCAAGACGTCGACGGGTCTCCTCAGTCTCGTACGGATGCCGGACAACTTGAATCGGATGGAGCGGCGCTAAGACAGGCGCCCGTTTCCGCTCTCAGCAGCAATAGGGCAGACACGGAGGTCTTGACTGAGACCCATGCGCCAGCGCTGCAGACTTCAGAAAGCTCGAAGCAGGCCATGGAAACCGAAGTCGCCAACGTGCCGCTGGTGTTATTCGATATCGATGCGGCCAGTCAGGCGCAGGAGAGCGCGGCCCTGGGCGTGGCGTTTGACGGCGAGCACTTCTGGGTGACAGGCGGCGGCGCTTTGCTGGACACGGATCCCAACAGGCTGTTCAGATATGATGTGCATGGCAACCTGGAGGTAGCGTTCTTTCAGGGCACCAGCAGTGTGTTCGGCTGGCGCGATCTCGCTTATGACGGCGCCTTTCTCTACACCAGCGATTCCGATACCATCGTACAGATCGGAGCTGCCGCGCCTGGCCTCGCGTGCGATCAAAGGACCCCTGGAGCTCAATCGCGCCCTGGCCTACGACCCCGCCACCGACCACTTCTGGACTGCAAATTTCGCCACAGACATTTTTGAATTTGACCGCGATGGCGCCATCGTCAATTCCTATGCCAATGAGCTGCAGATTTACGGCATGGCCTGGGATGACAGCAATCCCGCGCGGCCTTTCCTGTGGGTCTGGGCCCAATTTCTCGATGGCACCGGCAGCCTGGCGGCGCAGTTTGATCCCCATGCTGGCGTCTACACGGGTCTGACGTTTGACGGCGTCATCCTGACCGGGCGGAATAATTTTGCGGGTGGGGCGACCATCACGCGTGCATTGCCCACTGAGCCGCCCAACCAGCCTGTGTTCGTGGGCTTGCAACAGGACGATCCGGATCGCTTTTTTGGCTATGCCCTGCCGCCGGCGTGGATGACCGGCATCACGCCGCGCGCCGATACCCTCGCCAGAACGGATAGCCTGGAAATTGTGGCTACGCTCAATACAACAGGGCTCGATGCCGGCGGTCAGACTGGCGGCATTATCATTAACAGTAATGACTTCGATTTTCCGCAAAAAGTGATCGAAGTCCGGCTCGACGTTGTGACCACCGTCTCGGAAAGTCCTGCCGATCCGATCCCGTCCGATTTTGTCATGCATCAGAATTATCCCAATCCATTCAATCCGGAGACCAGCCTTCGCTTTGAGCTGCCTGAGGCCGCGCCGGTCTCACTTGCCATTTATGATGTACTGGGACGCAAGGTGCGGAGCCTGCTCTCGGAATCCATGCAGGCTGGCAGCTATGAGGTGGTGTGGCGTGGCCGGGATGAGGCTGGTGTGGCCGTGGCCAGCGGCGTGTACTTTGTGAGGATTCAGGCGGGAGAGGTGACGCGGGTGGGGAAGATGCTGCTTTTGCGGTAGATCGGAATACTTTTCTCGATGAATTGTCTGGCGTTGCTTAAGGTCAGATCGCGTAAGTGTCAAGAGCCGGTCAACGCGCAGTCGCGAGCTTCTTGCTCAGGACCCCGCTTCATTTTGCGACGTCGGTCATCACAACAACCTTAGACACAACCAATGCTAAACCCGCAGCGATCATCTTCAAAGTTGAAATAAAATAGATGTGGCGCCACGCGACTTCCATCTATTAGGAATGACTTGTTCGGTATGCCTTTAAAAGCATTTCCCGGATAGCTCACGACCTTGCTCATTTAAGTTAGGAGTGGATTACAGCAAAATTCACAAGCCACCAGATTAGATTCTTTGGGTTCTTGGGTAGGAGATATCCTGATGCGCTTAT
>CAZVSL010000482.1:0-5075 GCA_964629935.1 uncultured Calditrichaceae bacterium
CTGTGATTCTCACCGCCACAAGTCGCGCCCAGGGCCGCAACCGCATGATCGCCGGTGCAATCTGCTCGCGCAGTGAGTTATAGTGAAAGTTCTTCACCACACCGATGACCTTGCCGGCAGACAAACCCGCTTCGGGATCGGGCTCGTAAATGGTCTTGCCGATCGCGTCATCCCAGCCAAACCTCCGGACAGCCGTTTCGTTGATGACATACGCGGAGGAGTCAGCGCCAAACTCACGGGAAAAACTTCGGCCGGCAACCATTTCGATTCCGAGCGTTTCAACAAAATCATAGCCGACGGAGAAGGTGGACACAATCAAACCGTTGTCTGTCGGAAAGTCCTCTGGCTTGAAGCCGTTTTGATCCAAAGACGTGCCGGGCAGATGCCATGTGCCTGCGGTTGTGATAACATCCGGATGCTGCCGGAGACGCTGCTGAAAGGAATCAAGATGGTCGCCAAGCGCCCGCGCCCGCTTCACAAGCAAAACATGCTCTTTATCAAACCCCAGATTCTTGCTGCGCACATACTGCAATTGTTCGCTTACGACAAAGGTGCTAATCAACAACACGATGGTGATAGCGAACTGAAAAACCACAAGCCCACGACGCATCAGGGCATGTCCCGCGCCGCCGGAAAAGCGTCCTTTCAAGACTTCAACCGGCCGAAAGCCTGCTAACATGAGAGCCGGATACCAGCCAGCCAAACAGCCAATCAGCAGAGTAATGCCAAGCAACTCGGCGAACAGAACCGGATCACCAATGAAGTTAATGGTGAGTTCTTTGCCGGTCAGCGCATTGAAGTGTGGCATAAACACTTTCACCAGTAGGATTGCGAATAGCATCGCAATCAGGCTCAGCATGACAGCTTCGGCCAGAAATTGACGCACAAGCTGCATGCGGTTGGAGCCCACAACCTTGCGCACACCGACTTCCCGCGCCCGGTTGGCGGAGCGCGCCGTCGCCAGATTCATGAAATTAACACAGGCGATGATCATGATAAACATGGCGATGATGGAGAAAATCGCAACATAGGTTGGATCCCCACCAGGCGACGGATTATCCAGAACGCTTGAGTACAAGTGAATATCGGTGACTTTCTCCGGTTCGTAGCGGTAGTCACCGCCGTTGGCAAAAAAGTCAGCCAGAGACACACCCAGGGTTTGCTGAATTTGGGGTCCGACATACTTGCGCACCAGGCCCTTGAGCTTGGCGCCAAACTCGGCCACTGAGGCGCCCTGCCGCAACACGACATAGGTGTGTATGTTGTTTTGTACCCAGATGGTGTGGGCGTGCCATGGCATGGATGTGAATGAAGCAAGGAGATCGAAATCGAAATGCGTGTTGCCGGGCACATTCTCAGTGACCGCTGTGACGTTGTAACTATCTTTATTGTCGAAGGTCAAAGTCTTGCCGACTGCATTCTGATCGCCAAAATACTTCCGTGCCGTCTCCTTGGTCAACACCACGGAATAGGGCTCACGCAGTGCGGTGCGCGCCTCTCCTGCCAGCACTTTGATAGAGAAAGCTTCGAAGAAGGTGGAATCCGCAAACAATACTTTGTGCTCATTAAAAAACCGGTCATTGCCATTGCTGACCAGGATCGGCTGACTCAACTTGTCGAGACGTACAACCGTCTCCACCTCCGGATATTCGGATTTCAAGGCGGCCGCCATGGGCGCACAGGTATTGGCAGTAGCGATATCATTTCCCGCCAGGCGTGCGTGTAGATTGATGCGATAAAGCCGATCTGCTTTGGCATGATACTGGTCATAGCTGATTTCATCTTGTACATAGAGCATGATGAACAGACAGGCCGCCATGCCCACAGCGAGACCGGCGACATTGATAAATGAATAGCCTTTGTGTCTGGCAAAATTGCGCAGGGCGATCTTGAGATAGTTCAGAAGCATGGAGGAATCCTTTCGTGTTGAGCCGTTCTTATCCCATAAAGACAGCTCAAAAGCGATTTTGTTGCAGAATCATTGTGGGATGGCATTGAAGGAGCACGCCACGGGTTCCCCCGGCGCCACAAAGCCCCGCAAGCAGCACGGGATGTGGCGACTACAATCAAAGAGGCTTTGAAGTGGTGTCAGAGCTTCTCTCCAAAAGACTGAAAACCAAAATCCGTGTGCATCGATGTCTCTGTTGAAATAGCACAATGTGGCTGACTCGTAGAACGGATGTCTTCATACGTGCTGATCGATCAAGATTGGATTGCCATCCGGATCGATGACAACAAAGCTTTCAGGTCCTGTAGTATGCTCGCCGGCTTCATTGACAATGTCCAGGCCCCGCGCCTTGAGTTGCCGCTGAAGCTCGCGAACGTCGCTGAAGGAGTCGAGCGTGTTGCGGCTTTGATCCCAACCGGGATTGAAGGTCAGGATGTTCTTTTCGAACATTCCCTGAAATAACCCAATGATGTGGTCGTCGCTGTTTTTCATTATCAGCCAGTTTTGTGACGCGTCGCCGCCGAAAACTTCGAAACCCAATTTCTCATAAAACGCCCTTGAGACGGCAATATCTTTGACAGTCAAGCTGATCGAAAATGCACCCAATTCCATATTAACCTCCTTAAGTTTAAGTTTAAAAAATCATGGCCTGCGTGAGCGCCACATCATGTTGCAGGCGGCAAACGCATGAGTGATTCAGATTTTCACGTGTGCTCCTTTTTCAGGAGCGCCGCGCTAATCAAAGCAATGAGTAAGCCCACGGGAAATATCTCCAGAAAAGTGACGCCAATCTTGACCATTGGGTTCTTGTAGAGCTCGCGAAAGTTTTCGATCTCCGTGATTTTGGCTTGAATTTCAGCTTCTGATTTGTCGCTATGCTTCACTTTTTCTATGTTTTGTTCGAAATAGGTATCCATGACATTTTGCTCTGCGGTGCTGAAGTAAGCCATCCACCCGGTCACGTAAAATGCAGACGCGACCAGCGCAATAAACAGCCCCACTTTGAAGGCGTTGCCAAAACTGATTCTGCCCGCCAGCTCCTTGTCGCGGTAGGACTTGACGCCGACAAAAATTGTGGACAGCGCTATGATCATGGTGACATAGCCCAGCCACTCGGCGGAGCCGTAATCGGTAGTTTCATCTAAGAACGGTATGGTCAGGAACATCATCAAGACCAATACCAGACCGCCAATCGATCCGAAAATTAAAACATGTCTGCGCATATTTCTCCTCCGTTAGGGTCGGTTCGCCTGAATTGTTTATGCAAGAGGGATTGGGGAGCGGACGCTCTTCCTTCTTGGCCGCCCTTTTTGCCTCCGGAGAAAATAAGGGCAAAATTCCGACAAATGCATCACCCGAAAGGACTATTTTTGAGGAATCACACTAAAGCAGGAAACGGAATCAAGATGCCCGCACTCATTCGCGCTCACCTCGAGCTCATTTCCAGGGCTTTTTGGATGGCTTGTGTGCGGCGTTTCACATTGAGCTTGCTGTACAAATTGGAGGAGTGAGTTTTGATAGTGTGGAGGGATACGAATAACTTGTTGGCAATTTCCTGATTTGACAGCCCCTGCGTCATCAATTGCAAGACCTCCAGCTCCCGTTCACTAACACCGTGTGACTTTAGTTTCTCGGGATTGATTACAAAGCTCTCAATCGTGTGCGCTGGTGCTTCCGATGTTTTATTCACAAGTTTTAGCCCGAGCCAAATGCCCAACGCTGTGCAAAGAACCGCCACAATGCCCACATAAGCCTCCATGGAGAGTTCTCTGACAAAAAAACGATATTCCAGAATTTGAAGAAAAACAACCAGGGCGGCCAGCAAGGTGCCGTAGATGAAGACGGTCTTTTTCATGGGCGATAGCGAAAAAGCGAGTTCGTTTGACTCGCGCTGACAGGGGGTTTGGTCCTTTGATTCCGGTTCTTTGAATCGCTTTATCACGAAGCTAACCATTTGCAGTCACGAATACCACAAAAAAAAGTGGCGGCAGACAATCGAGAAAGGCCGGGCGAGCCTGACTGCCAAAAACTGGTTGCGCTTTTAAAGTTTTTTTGTGTTATTTTAGTCACTTTGCACAATCTCAGGAGCGCATAGACCACAAATGGCTGCAGGAGAACTATATACTTTGGGCATTGAAGAAGAGTTTCAATTGGTCGATCCGGAGACCTTTGAGCTAAAAGCCCATATCCAGCAGATGCTTAGCGGAAAAGACAATCACACAGCATTGCGGGATGTTATGAAGCAAGAACTACATCAGTCCGTGGTTGAGACCGGCACGACGATCTGCGCAAATATTAAGGAAGCGCGCACCGATCTCCTGAAACTGCGCCGCGGGCTGGCGGAGCTTGCGAAAGAGCAGGACTCGCGCATTGCCGCGGCCGGCACACACCCGTTTTCACATTGGATCGATCAGCCGATTACGGAGCACCCGCGTTACAAGTCGCTGCTGCAGGATATGCAATTGCTTGCGCGCGCCAACCTGATTTTCGGACTGCACGTGCACGTCGGCGTCGATGACCGCGAGACCGGCTTGCATATTCTCAACGCGGCGCGCTACTTTCTGCCGCACGTTCTGGCGTTATCGGCCAATTCGCCGTTCTGGGTTGGCCGCATGACCGGCTTCAGTAGCTACCGCATCAAAGTGTTTGACCGCCTGCCGCGCACGGGCATTCCAGACTACTTCAACAGCCTGGCGGAATATGACAATTTTCTCAAGTTGCTGGTAAAAACCAATTGTATAGATGATGGCAAAAAAATCTGGTGGGATATTCGCTTGCATCCCCATTTTGATACGTTGGAGTTTCGCATCTGCGACGTGCCCTTGCGTGCAGAGGAGACCATTGCCATCGCGGCATTGTTTCAGGCGATCGTGGCCAAGCTGCACAAATTGATCAAGCAGAATCTTGGCTTCAGACTATACCGCAGAGCCCTGATCATGGAAAATCGCTGGCGGGCCAGCCGTTACGGCATTCATGGCAAGCTTATCGATTTCGGCAAGCAGGAAGAGGTGCCGGTGCCGGACCTGTTGCGCGAGCTAACCGATTTTGTCGATGATGTCGTCGATGAGCTGGACAGCCGCGAGGAGGTCGATTACGTGCATGAAATTGTGAAGATGGGAAACGGCGC